>DATCVX010000324.1:0-6449 GCA_036566705.1 Arthrobacter sp.
TTACGCCAGGCGGGTCAGCCAGCCGTGGGTGTCCGGGACCGTGCCGGTCTGGATGCCCAGGAGCTGCTCGCGGATGGCCATGGTGGTCTCCCCCGCTTTGGCGTCCTCGGAGCCGATGAATTCCGTGGCGTCCTTGAGCACACCGATGGGCGTGATCACGGCTGCCGTGCCGCAGGCGAACACCTCGGTGATGTCGCCGGAGGCAACGCCGTCGCGCCATTCGTCCAGGGTGATCTTGCGTTCGGTGACTTCGCGGCCCATGTCCTTGGCAACCTGGATGACGGACATCCTGGTGATGCCTTCCAGGATGGTGCCGGTGAGCGCGGGCGTGACCAGCGAACCGTCCTTCATCACAAAGAAGACGTTCATGCCGCCAAGCTCTTCAATGGCGTTGTCGTTGAACTGGTCCAGGAACAGCACCTGCTTGCAGCCGTTGGCTTCGGCCTCCTGCTGGGCGATCAGTGAGGCCGCGTAGTTGCCGCCGCACTTGGCTGCACCGGTGCCGCCGCGGCCGGCGCGGGCGTATTCACGGGAAATCCAGATGGAGACAGGCTTCAGTTCTCCGCCGAAGTAGTTGCCGGCCGGTGACGCGATGACGCGGAACGACACCTCGCGTGCTGCGCGGACACCCAGGAACGCCTCGGTGGCGATCATGAAGGGGCGCAGGTAAAGCGCCTCGCCGTCGCCGCCGGGAACCCATTCCTTGTCTGCCGCCACCAGTTCGCGGATGGCGCCGAGGAAGTACTCCGCCGGAAGTTCCGGCAGGGCCAGCCGGCGGGCGGAACTGTTCAGCCGGGCAGCGTTTGCTTCCGGACGGAACGTCCAGACGGAGCCGTCCGCGTGGCGGTAGGCCTTGAGTCCTTCGAAGATCTCCTGGCCGTAGTGCAGCACGGCTGCCGACGGGTCGAGGCTGATGGGTCCGTAGGCTTCAACGCGCGCGTTGTGCCAGCCGCCGTTGCCGCTCTCGTCGACGCTGTAGTCGACGACGGCGGTGTGGTCGGTGAAGTAGTTGCCGAAACCCGGGTTCGCCAGGATGGCTGCACGCTCTTCAGCTGACTTCGGGGTTGCCGAGGGCTGCTGGTTGAATTCGACGCCATGGGCAGTCTGAGTCATGGTTCCTCCACGATCGGCTGCCCGTGGACGTGGTTCATCCTTGAACCTCAGGGCAGCATTTGGTGATTCGAAACTAGCTTACGCCGGTTAACCGAGTCTCAAGAGCACGGCCTAGAGCGCTGCGGCGATAGCATCCCCGATGGCACTGGTGGTGCGGGAGCCGCCGTCGCGGTTTTCGACGTCGGCGATGACCGCCGCTTCGATCTTCCGTGCCGCTTCGGTGTAGCCGAGGTGGTCCAGCAGGAGAGCCGCTGACAGGATGGCGGCAGTGGGATCAGCCTTCTGCTGGCCTGCGATGTCCGGGGCGGAGCCGTGGACGGGTTCGAACATTGACGGAGCGGTGCGGTCCATGTTGATGTTGCCCGAGGCTGCCAGCCCGATGCCGCCGGTGATGGCCGCGGCAAGGTCGGTCAGGATGTCTCCGAACAGGTTGTCCGTGACGATGACATCAAAGCGGGACGGGTCAGTGACCATGAAGATTGTGGCGGCGTCCACGTGCAGGTAGTCGTGGGTGACCTCCGGGAACTCCTGTGCCACGGCCTCCACGGTGCGCTTCCACAGGTGGCCGGCGAAGACAAGGACGTTGTGCTTGTGGACGAGCGTGACGTGCTTGCGCTCCCGTGCGCTGGCCCGGCGGAAAGCATCCCGGACCACGCGCTCCACGCCATGTGCGGTGTTCAGGGAGACCTCGGTGGCCACCTCGTGCGGGGTGCCGCCCCGGAGCGTGCCGCCGTTGCCGACGTAAGGCCCCTCGGTTCCTTCGCGGACTACGATGAAATCGATGGTTCCGGGGTTGGCCAGCGGGCTGCCCACGGTGCCAAAGAGCCGGGAAGGGCGAAGGTTGACGTAGTGGTCCAGGCTGAAGCGGAGCTTGAGCAGCATCTCCCGCTCGATGATGCCGGACGGGATCCTGGTGTCGCCCGGGGCGGCGCCCACAGCGCCGAAGAGGATGGCATCCCGCGTGCGCAGGTCGGCGAGGACCTCATCCGGAAGGGTCTCCCCGGTGGCCAGCCAATGCTCGGCGCCGAGCTTGTAGTGGTGCTGCTCGAGGTCAACGCCTTCGGCGGCGACGGCCTTTTCGAGGACCTTCAGTGCCTCGGCAATGACCTCGGGGCCAATGCCGTCACCGGGAATGACAGCGAGATTGATGGTGGATGCGCTCATGGTCCAAGAATATTTAGGGAATCCGCATGCCGGACAATCAGTCTCAACTATTGAGACGCCGGCTTGGGCGCCTCCGGCGAAGCCACCAGGACCACGTTGGTTCCCCACAGATCGTCCGTGTAGCAGGAGATGAGGACCAGCCTGTTCGGCACCACCTGCCAGATGGGGCTGTCCTTCAGGCCCGCCTTGACGTAGGTGGTGACCGAATCCACTCGGTAGGCAACTTCTCCGGCGGCGGTGGTGACGGTCAGCCGGTCACCGACGGCGGCCTTGGTGCTGAGCCGGTTGAACGGCGCGTCCTGGTCCTGCCAGCTGTGGCCGGCCACATAGGTGGTGTTGACGGAGCCTACTCCCGGCACCCCGTACGGTGTCAGCCAGTAGCCGTCCATGGTGGGAGGCGGAACGATGGTCCGGGTGGCCTGCTCGGCACTGCCGGGCGCGAGCGGATGGACCACCACATCGATCCCCGCTGAAGGGTACACGAGCCTTCGGGGCGGCGCTGCCGGCGGCCCGGCGGGAACCGGCGGCAGTAAACCGGAGGCCTGCGTTTCCGTGGCGGTTGCGGATGGGGACGGTTCCGCTGTAACAGCCGGAGCTTCAACCAGCGGACTTGCTGCCGTCTGGACCGGCGCCCCTCCGGGTCCTGCCGGCACCGGCAGGAACACCAGGATGACGCAGCCAATCACGAAGCACAGCGCCACGGCGTGCCTGACGCGCAGGCCGGACGGGCGCCGTACGCGGCGGTCCCCGGCCAGCTCCGCATCATTCCCGCCCGCTGCCGGCGGGGCATTGTTATCCATAGGCACCTCAGGCTTCTCCCAGAGGGATGATTGGGCGAACGGGCGAGGCGCCGTGCACCTTGCGGGCACGGCGCCTCGCGCATGGTTCAGGCCGCTGCCCCCGGGAGGGCTGTGCGGGCCTTTACTCGCGGCGTTGGCCGCTGTGGCTTCCGCCTGCTGCCAGTTTCCTCCTCGCCGCGATGGCGGCACCGGCAATCAGCACTGCCGCCACACCACCAATCCAGGGGGCCAAAGCCTGCTCCGGTGAATCAGCAACTGCCGTCTGGACATTAAAGCCCTGGTTTGCAGCGGCTGCGGCGCCTGCTCCCCCGCCCGCGGCGGCACCACTGGGTGCGGGTACAACGGCACCGGACGGCGGTGTCGTCGGCGGAACGGTCGGCGGCACTGTCGGCGGCACCGTTGGCGGCACCGTGACCGGGACACAGCCGTTGTTGAACGTGGCCTGGCCTTCAGCCGTCCAGTTCTGGCCGTCCGGTACGATGCTTCCACTGTTCGGCGGGATGATGTCCTCGCTGAGTTGGTGGTTCGCATTGGCGTGGCCGTTCAGGCCCTGCAGGGCGATGGTGATCACCTCAAACGGGTTGGTTTCCGAGCCGGTCGCGTGGCAGATGGTGATCTTCTTATCGTGGTCCCCCGGCTGCGTCGGCGTCGCCGTGGGTGATGGCGAGGCAACGGGTGTCACACAGCCGGCATTCCATATGTCGACCTTGTCCAGGTTGGCGCCGCCGGGCAGTACGTCCCCGCCATTTGCAGGGATGATGTCTTCCTCAAGCTGGTGGTTGGAATTTGCATGGCCATGAAGACCGCTGAGGCTTATGGTGATCTGCTCATAGGGGTTGGTGCTTGAGCCCGTGGCGTGGCAAATGGTGATCATTTCACCGCCGCCCGGTGATTCCGTTGGCGACGCGATAGCTGTCACTGAGGCTCCCAGTACTGCGAGGCCTGTGACACCCAATGCGGCAAGGATCCGTTTCATTTCCGTCTCCATCAATTGTCTGGTCGAAACTGATCAGACTCGAGGGAAAACGGCGACCGCCCCTACACGACGGGATACAGCAAACAGACGGCATCGGGGCGACGGTTCTCCCAGATGTGAATCATCAGTTCGCTTACGGATCTAGGCTACGTAGCCGGATACTTGCGCGTCTCCAGTACTCAACACTCGCTTTCGCGGATGCACCCTACTTGTTTGGGCCGTGCGGGTACGCAATCCGGGCCGGAGCAAGTGGCCCGGCCCGGAAAGTACGCTATGCCTCGCCCGGTTCCTCGTATTTGGGGAAAACGGGTGCAGGCGCCGGCAGCGCCGTTCCGGCGGCGATCGGTGTGGTGAGCGCGGAGAACTGCCGGGACGCGCCGTCGGGCTGGCCCAAAGTCTCAAGCAGCGCCGCCGTGGCGGTGGGCATGACCGGCTGCGCGAGGATGGCCACGATCCGCAGCACCTCCAGTGTCACGTACAGCACAGTGTTCATGCGTTCGACGTCGGTCTTCCTAAGGACCCAGGGCGCCTGGTCTGCGAAGTAGGCGTTGGTGTCGCCCAGCACGGACCAGATGGCCTCGAGGGCGCGGCTGAACTCCTGCTTTTCAAAGGCAGCCCGGGCCGCTTCAAGCAGCGCGTTGGCCTGCGCCAGGATGGCGGTGTCCGCGGCTGTGAAGGCTCCAGGTACCGGCACCCGGCCCTCGCAGTTCTTGGCCACCATGGACAGCGACCGCTGCGCAAGGTTTCCGAAGTTGTTGGCCAGGTCCGAGTTCATGCGGCCCACGATGGCCTCATGGTTGTAGCTTCCGTCGGCGCCGAACGGGACCTCGCGGAGGAAGAAGAACCGTACCTGGTCCAGGCCGTACTGGGCCACGAAATCCGCAGGTGCCACCACGTTGCCGAGGGACTTGGACATCTTCACGCCGTTGTTGTGCAGGAAGCCGTGGATCATGACGCGCTTGGGCAGTTCGAGCCCCGCGCTCATCAGGAAGGCCGGCCAGTAGATCGCGTGGAACCGGGAGATGTCCTTGCCGATGACATGGACGTCCGCGGGCCAGAACTTCCTGAACGATTCCGATTCGACGTCGGGGTAGCCCACGCCGGTGAGGTAGTTGGTCAGCGCATCAACCCAGACGTACATCACGTGTTTGTCGTTGCCGGGGACGGGGACGCCCCAGTCAAACGTCGTGCGGCTGATGGACAGGTCTTCGAGGCCGCGCTTGACGAAGCTGATGACCTCGTTGAAACGGGACTGCGGCGCGCCGAATTCGGGCTGCGCCTCGTACAGCGCCAGGAGCCGGTCCTGGTAGGCCGACAGCCTGAAGAAGTAGCTCTCCTCCGCTGTCCACGTCACCTCGGTGTCCGTCTCCTTCGAGTAGCGCACGCCGTCGTCCTTGACCACGGTGTCGTCCTCGACGTAGAAGGCTTCGTCGCGGACGGAGTACCAGCCCTCGTATTTGGACAGGTAGATGTCGCCGTTGGCTTCCATCTTCTTCCAGATGGCCTGCGACGCGGCGTAGTGGTCCTCATCCGTGGTGCGGATGAACCGGTCATAGGTGATGCCCAGCGCCGAATGCGCCGCCTTGTAGACCTCGGCGTTACGGTCCACCAGCTCCTTGGGCGTGATGCCTTCCTTTTCGGCCGTCTGCGCGATCTTCATGCCGTGCTCGTCCGTGCCGGTCAGGAACATCACGTCGTAGCCGTCCAGCCGTTTGAAGCGCGCCATGGCATCGGTGGCGATGTACTCGTAGGCGTGGCCGATGTGGGGCACCCCGTTGGGGTAGGTGATGGCCGTGGTGATGTAGAACGGGGTTTTCTCTGGAGCAGTCACGTTCGGACGGTACCTTTGGTGCGGAGGGACGGGCTAGATAAGTTCAGTCAGCGTATCGCTCAGGCGGACCAGTTCGTGGTCGTGTGAAGCGACCAGCACGGCGATTCCGTCGTTGGTGGTGTCTTTGAGGATGCTGATGATGCGGTTGGCGGATGCCCTGTCGAGGCTGGCCGTTGGCTCGTCAACCACCAGTACGCGGGTGCCCAGGATCAGTGCCCGGGCAATGGCCACCCGCTGGCGTTCGCCGCCGGAGAGCTGGGCGGGGCGGTGCCGCATGCGGCGCCCCAGCCCCACGAGGTCCAGGAGGTCCTTGGCCATGTCCCGGCGCTGCTCCACCTCGCCGTCGGGAACGGCGGGGAGCAGGACGTTCTCCAGTGCGCTCATGCCGTCGATCAGCGCGCCGCCCTGGTCCACGTAGCCGATGAGGGCACGGCGGCGGTCGGCGATTTCGTCGTCGCCCATGCTTTCAAGGGAGTCGCCTTCCCAGAAGACACGGCCCGACGTCGGCAGCGTCAGTCCCGCGCCCACGGTCAGGATGCTGGTCTTGCCGGAGCCGCTTCGGCCG
>DATCVX010000325.1:0-13612 GCA_036566705.1 Arthrobacter sp.
ACGTAGGGCGGGTCCGAGAACCCGTCGAACGGGATGAGTTCACGCAGCCGGTCAACGAACGACAGCGGCCCGAGGAAGCCGATGCCGCCGAACACCACGTCCACCTCGGGCTTCCCGGCCGATCCGGCGTGGAACCCGATCCGACGGAACATCAGCTTCATGAGGCCGGCGGAGCCGTCGCCGATCAGGTTCAGGTCGAAGTCGGCGATCTCGGCCAGGATGTCCACCGCGGGCGGTGCGCTGGCGGACGCCCGCACTTCGACGTCCACGCGCAGGGAGTGTTCGTCCCTGGGCTTGAAGATGTTGGGAACCCCCGGCAGGCCCCATGGCTTGATCGTCGGGCGCCAGCGCAGCTGCGCGGTGACCTGCCCGCCGGCGGCACCCTGCAGCAGCTGTGCCAGGCCGGCCGCGTCCTTGGCGAGGTCGGTGAGGGTCTTCAGCGCCTGCACCGGCTTTTCCAGGGCGGACCGGACGGCGGCGGGAACCCCTGGCACACCAATGGCATCCAGCACCGGCTGCAGCTCCCCGGCGAGGGCGACGGCCGCAGTGCTGACGGCGTCCGGGCTGCCCGGCAGGCCACTGACGGCGGTGATGAGTGCGTCCAGGCGCGTCTCCAGCGCCGCAGTCCGTGCGTCGAGTCGGTCCTTGGCGTGCTGCGCGACCGACCGCGCGCCGTCGTGGGCTGCATCCGTGACCTCACTGGCCAGGCGGGTGCCGGCGTCGTCCAGCGCATCCCGGAGGCGCTGCGCTTCGGTCAGGAGCCTGGTAACGGCGTCAAGGGCATCGGACACAAACGCCGGTGCCTCGTCGAAAGCGGCCACTTTGAGCAGGTCCAGCAGGCTGAAGAGACCGAACAGTTTGGGCATGGCGCCGGAGAGGAACGACGCCGGGTCGAACGTGCCGGCGTCGAACGGCGAGGGCGCGTTGCCGCTTTCGCCGATCGCCCCCAGTGCGCGGGAGATCCCCTTGACGGACAGGTTGGGGGCTACGAAACCGCCTGCCCGGTCGGAACCGCTGGTGAAGTCGACGGCGGCGGGCGGGCTTTTCAGGGCGAGGACCAGCTCGCCTGCGTTGGGCGTCCCCGGCACCGGTTTGGCGTTAGGGCCCCGCGCCGGCAGTCCGTCGGCGAGGTAGGGCTTGGCGAAAACAAGGTCAACCGCCGGCGCCTGCGGGGCCAGATGCCGCATCGAGGGCACCACCGCACGTGCCTCCGTCAGGAACGGCCGCGAGGTGACGTTTGCCTGGTCGATCTCCCCGTCGAAGACCAGGTGTGCTACGTCCACCGAGGTATCCCCCGCTTTCACCGGCACGGCAACCGCGAGCGCCTGTCCGCGGCCCGGGATCCGGCGCACCGGGAAGTAGCGCGGGGACGCGTTTTCGGCGTGGAAGATAAAGGTCTGCGGTCCGTCCCTGCCGGCCTGGACGAACACCAGCGGCGCCGCCCAGCTGCGCGTTCCGCCGCCGCGGTCAACGGTGGTCAGCGTGAACGGGAACGGCACCCCGTTGCGGGTGGGCACAAACGGCTGCTGGTTCTCCGGCGGCTTGTCGATGTCCGGCGTGACCAGCGGACTCACGGTGACCTGGCCGAACGGGTTGTCCCTGTCAGCGGGTGGATAAGTGCGCGTCGGCTGGCGCACGATGATGAACCACCGCTGCCACAGGTAGGCCACCGGCCTGTCCCGGTGCCTGACCTCGCGCTCGGTGATCTTGACCAGGAAGCAGCGGTGCCCGAACGGGAAGAGGATCCCGGGGTAGGCCACCCGGACGTACCCGTCACGGCCCATGAACGCCTGGTGCCGGTAGTCGACGATGTTTGACGGGAACTCCCACGACTGTTTCCAGTCGAACCAGGCGCCCAGGCTGGAAAGCGACAGGTTGCTGACCAGCAGCGGCGTGTTGGCGTTTGCGGGGTCCCCGCCGCTTGTCTGGTCGACGATCGCGGTGCGGTCGAACGGGATGAGCGGCTGGTCGAAGCCCGGCGGCGGCAGCTCATTGTCGCGGGTCCAGAGGGCGCGGACAATGCGCTGGTCCGTGTCGCCGTCGTCCGTTCCGGTATCCGTGCGGACCGTCAGGTGCGTGCGCCAGAGTTCGGCGCGGCCGGACGGGCCGAGCGGCCTGCTGGAGTGGCGGAAGGCGCCGAGCCTGCTGGGCGAGACAATGAGGCGGTAGGGGGCCTCGATGGCCGTCTCCAGGTCTCCGGGCTTGTGGACGCCGCGGTACCCGGCCTCACCGGCCGGCGTCGCGTTTGGTGAGACCCTCAGGGTGAGGCTCCGGAGGGCCTCGAGGACTTTCTCCAGCGTGTACGGGATGCGCGTACCCTCCGGGACCTCGTAGACGAGGCGGCTCGGACCGGCCGCCACGTGGCCCGACGGCCGGGGCGGCTGTGCGGGAGGCGGAGGCGGCGCGCCGGCCTGCCAGACTTCCTCCCCCACGTGCTGGGGCGGGAAATGCACTACCAGGGACGCGTCCGCGCCGGCAACCAGCTCCGCGCCGCCGTCGGTGGGCTCGATGGTGCAGCCCGGCGCCTCGAGCCGCAGGTCGATGAGGTCATGCGTGCGCAGCAGGCGGACATCAACGGGTGGTTCTTCACCCCCTGGCGCCATCAGACGGACACTTTCCGGGGCGTGACAGTCAGCCGGATGCCGGCGTTTGCGCCAAGCAGTTCCCTGGAGAACTCGGGAACGCCGATGCGCCCGCGCCAGAATCCGGGCGTGGCTTCCGTGTCCGCGATGAAGTCTTTGTCCTCAGGGTTCCAATCCCTGATGGCTGAGGGAACCGTGCTCGTCCAGGCGGCCCAGGCCCGGGGCAGCCCGCCGTCGGGGCCGGGCGGTTCGATGTCCACCAGCAGGGCGTCCATCCAGTCCTCGGTCTGCTCCATGTGGTCGTCGAAGAAGAACCTGCCCTGCCGTTCCTTGATGGACATCAGCCGCAGCTTGAGCGCATGCCGCAGGCGCGGCACTTCCTTGCCGGCGACCCGCGGGCGGGGTGCATGGGAGGACAGGAACGTGGTCAGCAGCGGCACGGGCGTGTCTATCGGATTCCCTTCCTTCCAGTGCTCTATTTGGACGGGGCAGAAGTGGGCGGCGCTCTGCTCGTGGACAAGCACGGGCAGCCCGCGGATGGCCAGGCCCACGTCAAGCTGGAACTCGATGTCGCTGGGGGCGTCGCGGCCGACGGTGAAGCCCACCAGCTCGACCTCGATCTTGAGGTCGCCGAAGAGGAACCGCTGCAGGTTCTGGTATCCCTCTTCCGAGTTGACGATTCCGTAGCGTCCGCTGTGGCTGCGGTGCACCACCGCCAGGGGCGCACCCCGGACGGCGGCGTTTTCGATCTGCACCAGGCCGTCGCTGCGGGCCCCCACCGCCTTTGACGACAGGCCGAAGGCCACGTCGTAGTCCTCGGGGTTGGATCCCACCAGGCAGAACAGCTCGTCCACCGGGAACCCGTCGTCCGGCATGCTGGTACCGCTGAATTCGTCGCGGGGCCGCCGGTCCCGCAATGCCGGCGCGGTGAGGTATTCATACATCCGGTCCGGCCCGAAAATGTCCGCGCCCTGGAACCCGGTGGCGTCGCGGATGCGCTCCAGCAGGCCGAAGCCGACGGCGAAGCTGATCCCGCCGTGCGGGGTGGCGTAGGTGAACACCCTGGCCACGTAGCTGGCCCCGGCGGCGGGGTCGATGGCGCCGCCGCTGTCCGCGGCCAACCGTTCGGGAATGACGCGCTGCAGGAGCGAACGGCAGATCAGGCCGCCCATTGAATGGGCCACGAGGAAGACCTTGGGCGCTCCGGTCTTCTCCAGGACCAGCTTGATGAGTTCGAACAGATCCGCGGCGGCCCGTTCGAAGGAGAAGTTCTCCGGATCCTCCGAGAATGTTGCGGCGGCGTCGTCATAGAACCGGTGGATCCAGACGGACGCCGCATTCACCGAGCCGGCGTCGACGCTCTGGAGGTAGGCCCACTGGTCGCCGTGGACGGGAACCTCGTATTTGTGGTCGGTGATCAGGCGCAGCATCGGGGACTCGAACTGATGGAACTTCGCCCGGCCGCTGCTGTCGGCACGGACGTGCACGGACCCCTGGCTGAAACCGTAGAACGGATCGTCCACCGCGCTGTTGATCGCTGAGCCGTTGCCGGCGAACCCGCGGACGTAGATGACCGGGAGCCTGCCGTCGTCGCCGGGATTGCCCATCTCGCTGCCCTCTTTCAGGAAGTAGGCACCCCCGCCCCCGTAGTAAGGGAGCGTGGGCACACTCGTGCGGGAAGTAGAGCACCCAAGGCGTTACTGCGGTGTTACCGCCCGTGATAACGCGGCAGTAACGGGTCCGCCGCTCTACTGGATCAAGGAGCCGCCGCACTGAAGGAGCACGCCATGACCAAGACCGTCCCCCAGCCGCACTGTGACGTCCGGCCGCAGACACGGCCGCTGCTCCGGCCGGACCTTTCCCCAGCCAGGGACCGCCTTATACGCCTGCTGCGGCTGAAGTGGGTCAACGGCACGGTCCTGCACTACTGGTTCGATGACGGCCCTGCGCCGCAGAAGGAAGCGGTGCGGAAAGCGTTCAAGGAGTGGAAGGACCTGGGGATCGGCCTGGTCTTCACGGAGGTGGCGGACCGGAGCGAATCCGAAGTGCGGATCGCCTTTGACCAGGCGGACGGCTCGTGGTCCTACGTTGGGCGCGACGTCCTGAGCATCAGCGCCAACGAGCCCACCATGAACTTCGGCTGGGACCTGACCGATGACTACGGCCGGACCACGGCCCTGCACGAGATAGGCCACACGCTTGGCATGCCGCACGAGCACCAGAATCCGTTCGCCGGCATTGTCTGGGACGAGCCCAAGGTATATGCCTACTTCACCGGTGCCCCCAACCACTGGACACCCGAGCAGACGCTGCACAACGTGCTGCGCAAGATTGACGTCAGCGAAGTGGAAGGGTCTCCCTGGGATCCGGATTCGGTGATGGAGTACTGGTTCCCCGCAGGACTGATCACGGAACCCGCGCGTTTCAAGACCGGCCTCAATCCGCCCGGCGGGCTGTCCGAGGCCGACAAGGCGTGGGTGCGCAGGTTCTTCCCGACGCTGGAACCCACAGTGCCCGTCCTGCTGCCGTTCCAGTCGGTTCCGCTGTCGCTGTCCCCGGGCGGCCAGGCGGACTTCTCCATCCAGCCGCAGGGCTCCCGCAAGTACGAGATCGCCACGTTTGGCACGTCGGATACCGTGCTGGTGCTCTTCGAGGAGATCGACGGCGAGCTCCGCTTTGTGGCCGGCGACGACGACAGCGGCGAGGACCGGAACTCCCGTGTCACCGCGAAACTGTTCCAGGGCCGCAATTACGTGGTGCGGGTCCGCCTGTACTGGGCGGGCGAGTCGGGACAGACAGCCGTCATGTACTGGTAGCAGCGGCAGGGCCCAATCTTGAGCAAACCTTATGCCTAACCACGCTGATTCCTGATTCTCGTACAGGACCATCAAGGCAGCCGGGGTGCAAGCCAGCAGAGGCAACCGGCTGGGATGAAGGTGGAATGCCATGGCACACGGGGACGGCCGGCAAGGAAGCGCCGGCGACGGCACAGATTCCGGCGCGCCGTCCCAGGCCCAGGGCACCCTGGTCATCCGCACGTGGTGGGAACCGGACCACGTGCAGGGCTTCCGCGCCAGGGTCACGTCCCAGCTTCCGGAGTCCGGGCAAACAACCGTCACCACCGCAGATCCTGAAGAGGTCCTCGCTGTTGTCCGCCGCTGGCTGCTCGCCAGGCCAGGAACAGCCAATCAGTAGGTGTCCTGCGGCCGTGCCGACTGGCTGTCCCGGACCTCGTTGACGAGCCGGAAGATGGCGTCCGACGGCGTCAGGCCCATCTCCTCACGCAGCTTCGTCCGGTATCTCTCGAAGGCACGCAGCGCGGCGGCGGCATTGCCTTGCCGGCTTTCGGACTGGATCAGCAGCGCCACGGCGCTCTCGTAGAGCGGCTCCACCTCCAGGGCCGCCTCGGCCGCTTCCAGGGCAGTCTCATAGTCACCGCGGGCCAGCGATTCGCGGGCAATGATGTTGAAGGCATGGAGCCGCTCCTGGCTCAGCCTGCCCTGTTCGAACAGCACCCAGTCCTCGTACCAGCCCGGGAGCAGCTCGGCGTCCCGGAGCAGGGCCAGGCAGGAGGCAACGTTTCCATTGAGCCCGGGTTGGCCCAGCGTCCGGATCCCGGCACGGACACGGTGAAGGTCCACGTCCACCTGGCCGTTCAGCGACAGTACGGCGCCGTCGTTGACCAGCAGGCCCGGCAGCTGCCGGGACACAAGGTGCACGCTGACGCGCAGGCTCTCCAGGGCCCGGGCGTCAGCTTTGTCCGGCCACAGGGGGCCCACAAGGTAGCTCCGGGGGCGGGGCCCGGTGATCGCCAGGGCAGTGATGAGCCGTTGCTGCCGGGCCGCGACATGCACGACGTCGGCATCACGGCGGAGCTGCCAGGTTTGAAGCAGGCGCAACTGAAAATGGCCATAGCCGTCGTCGCCCATGGGTTCCCCCCAATTCAGTCTGGGTCTGATGAGCTGGAACTTATGTAGCAATGACGATCCGCAGTTTGACGTGCCATGTCAATGACATTCTGCCCGTGTCGTATCCGGGAACCGCAGCAACTGATCCGCGGCGGGGCGCCGTAACGCCCGGATAACGTCCCCGGGCTAGTGTTGCCGGCATGGGCCAGAACCAGGAACTCCACGGCGCCGGATACTCTCCCGACTTCCTCGGTGAGCATCTGGAACCGCCGGCGATCAGCGCCGCGCTTAACGACGACACCGTCCAGCTCGACGGGTCCGTCATCATCCCGTACACCCACTTCTCGCTCGCCGTGAGCAAGTCCAGGCGGTTCGCGCGGTGGGTGGCCTGGAATATCGACGGCGGCAGCCTCAAGCGGATCAGCCGGAAGGGCATCTCCTTCATCAAGGATCCCCGGATCCCGGCACCCTTCCAGAATGGAGACGAGCTCTACAGCGGCAACCGCCTGGACCGCGGACACCTCGCCAGGCGCGCGGACCTTGTCTGGGGCGGCCTGCCCGAGGCGGAGAGCGCCAATAACGACTCGTTCTTCTTCACCAACATCGCCCCGCACATGGACGACTTCAACCAAAGCAGCAAGGACGGCGTCTGGGGGCAGCTCGAGGAAGCTGTGTTCGCCGACGTCGACGTGCAGGATTTGAAGGTCAGTGTTTTTGGCGGCCCGGTGTTCCAGGACAATGACCGCGAATACCGGGGAGTCCTGCTGCCTCGGGAGTACTGGAAGATCCTTGCCTATGTGGAGCAGGGCGTCTTCAGGAGCAACGCTTTCCTGCTGACGCAGAACCTGAACCCGTTCGAGGCGTTGGACCTGGATGAATTCCGGGCATTCCAGGTCAGCACTGCCGAGCTGGAAGCCCGCACCGGCCTACAGTTTGCGGATGCGCTGCGGGGCGCGGATGCTTTCGCCCCGCTCCCCGCGGCCGGCGACCGGGAGCCCCTCAGCGGCCCGGCGGATATCCAGTGGTGAGCCCCGCCGTCGTCCATTCCTCCGTCACGCAAACCTTCAGTCATCAGCCCCCTCCGGGGGAATCTCCGCACCGCCCCGGCAGCCGCTGAACGTGGCGTTCGGGCACGATGCGTCGAATCCCATGCCAAACCGGGCGAAAGCCTCCCACGAGGCGCGCCGGACCGCGGCGTACTCTTCTTCCGTGAGCCGGCCGGTGCCCTTCATCGACCTGAAGGCGCGGAGGATGGCGTCGCGCGCTGTCAGGAAGGACGGATTCTTGGGAGTCAGTTTGAGGCCGTCCACCACGGCCTGCCACGTGAGCCGGTAGCCGCGCTCCGTGCTGCCGAGGGCGGCGCCGACATCCCGGGTCAGCTGCATCAGGGCAGCGCACCAGATCTCGCCGACGTCGTGCACTTCCTGGTAGGAAAGGTCGGCGTTCGCCGGGCCGGCAACCTGTCCGGCCCCCTTGCCGATGTCACCGAATGTCCCGGGGTACTGCGCGTCGTAGGGCCGCTGCCGGATTCCGGACTCCCGACCCGTCACCCAGCTCCCCGTGACCAGGCGCTCACTGGTGCCCGGGAAGTTGTTGATGGTCAGCGCGAAGAAATCGCTCCAGCCCTCCCCCATGGCCACGGACTGGTCTTCGTTCAGGCCCTCCGCGTCCAACATGCCACCCACGAGGCGGTTGCTCACGCCATGGACGTACTCGTGGAACACCACGTCGGAGTCGTTGGCGGTGTGGCGGCCGGTGGAGGTCACCAGGCCCATGTTCATCAGGCCGGCCACGCCGTCGGCGCGGGTGCTCATGTTGGCTGTGCCAAACACCCGGCCCGGGTGGGCGAGGGCGTCCACGGGGTCCGCGCCCCGTCCCAGCCCGCTGGGGTTAGTGGCCTGGAAATTTCCTGACTCCTCAGTAAATCCAAGCATCAGGAAAAAATCGTGCATGTAGTTGCAGAAGAAGAAGATGTTGGTGATGAACTGCTCCGGGCTCTCAGGGGCGGGGGCGAAAACGCCTCCGCTGGCCGCCGCGGCGATCTCAAACGGCTTCCGGGTGGTCCCGTTGAGGGCACGCACATTGTTGCCCACCGTGGCCAGCTTCCCGTTCACGGTGTCTGTCCACGGCCCGAACGCCGGGAAGCCGACGGGCGGTTCGATGGGGTATTCGGTTGCCGGCAGCGGGAAGGGCACCTCGCGGAAGTCAGTCTGGGCTGGGTTCCGAGTGATGACCCGGCCGCCCACAGCGTGGCTGGTGGAGTCGTAGAAGTACAGGATCTCGGGTGATTCCGGGTCCTTGGTGCGCTCATCGGCTTCCACGAAGGCCTTGTACTGGACGATAAGGTCTTCACGGGAGATGGTGAAGAACCAGGTGAGCCGGAAGCTGCCGCCCATGTCCAGATAGACGAGCCGGGCGGGAATGTCTTCCGCGAAGGCACCCCTGCTGAAGGTCATGGGCCGGGCCGGAAGGGGCTGGAAGGCCAGGCGCCTGAAGTCGCCTTCAGAAACATTGAGTTCCGGCAGCTCGTCGTCACCAAAGGTTCCCCGCAGGGTCCGCGCCTTGGCTGCTTCCCGGACGGCCACCAGCAGAGCCGCTTCTGCTGCCACGGCGGGTTTGGCCGGAAGATCCGCGGGCACGCTGACCGTGTCCCCGACCAGCCGGTCCACAGCACCGTCGCTGTGCAGCCAGACCTTGGGTGACATGGACCACACCTCGATGCCGTTGGACATCTGCTGCAGGCTGACCACCCGCAGTCCTTCCGAGGTTGTAGTGATGGTGGGATCCGCCTCGAACTCGGGTGGAACCTCCGCCTCGAAGCCGACGGCTTCCGCCACGGACATTGCGTAGGACTTCGCCCTGGCTATGAACTCCGACTCGGACGGTTCCTCCCCGGCTGCCAAACCGGGTGCGTTGGCTGCCCTCAGTTCCGAACGGTGCCCGGTAAAGCGGTTCACCTTGCCAGGTCCGCCGGCCGGTGCGCCGTCGGCCCTGGGCGCGGCCCTGCCGGCGCGTTCCCGCGGAGGACGTGCCTGGCCACCCTCGGCGAAGCGGTCGTGGTCCAGGTTGCGTTGATCAATGATTTTGCCCATGACGGTGGTCCTCTCTTTGCTTGTCAGAGTCCTGCGAGTGTCAGGGCCGCGACAGTGACGGCGCGGGCTATCGCCGCGGCGTATTCGGTGTTGTGGTCGGCGTCGTCGAGCGTGTCCCCGGGGAGGTGGTATTGCCGGGTGCCGGTGGCAGGTAAGGTGTCGGCGAAGAAGTTCTCGGAGACGGCAACCGCGGCCCAGCCGCGCTCGTGGAAGCTTGCGTGGTCGCTGCGCCCGGCAGCGGGGTCTGCGCTCCCGCTGAGCCTCTGGACCTCGAGGCCGGGCTCCACTGCCGCAGCTGCCTCAGCAAGCCGGTCACCCAGGGCGTTGGAAGCTGCCGCCACGGGGCCCGGCACAGCCGTGCCGGCATGGATTTCCACCCTGCGGGCACCGCCCTGCAGACCGGCGATCATGTCCATCTGGAGCACAGCGGCGATGGTTTCGCCGTTGGCGGCAGCGGCGCGCGCGTAGTATTTGCTGCCGATGAGGCCCTGCTCCTCGGCGTTGAACAGGACGAACCGGACGGTCCGCGCCGGTGTGCCGCCCTGCGCCACCATGGTGCTGAGGCACTCTGCCGCCGCCAGGACAGCCGCGGTGCCGCTACCGTCGTCGTCGGCTCCAGGGGCCGGGTCGGTGCCTGGATCGTAGGGACGGGGCCTGCCGGCGGGATCGGCGAATTCGCCGTATGCCGCTGTTGAATCGAGATGGGCCGTGACCAGGACGGCCCCGTCCGATCCCTCGACCCGGTGTTCGGCCGCCACGTTGGCGAGGCGGTGCCCGCGCCAACTGAAGGGCTGCAGTGTGACGGCGAAGCCCAGGCGATGGAACTCTGCCGCCAGGGCATCCACGACCACCATGTTCCCCGGGTTCGAGACGTCGCGGCTGGTGACCACCCCCGGCTCTCCGTCAACCAGCGGGGCAGCCCCGGAGAGGCGTGCTGTGTGCCGGCGGACCGCGGACGACGTGACTGCGGCGCGGACGGCGTCGACGGTTTCTGCTGACGGCACAGCCGGCGCAAAGCCCCTGCGGGGGAACCCGGCGGCGAGCGCCGCGGCGTCGCGCTCCCCCGGACGGGCGAGCAGGCCGGGGTCTGGAAGCAGGCGTTCGGTGTGGCCGTGGCGGGCGCCGGGGATATGCAGTTCCTCCAGCGGGGTGCCGGCAGGCGCCGCGATGTACACGCCGCCCGGTGCGGGACCGAGGGAGGCGACCGTCTGTGTCAACCCGGCCAGCCCGCCTGCCATAAAAGCAAAGGCCGCCGCGGCGCGTGCCCGGCCGTCGGCAGGCCCTCGTGCAGGTGTCGGCGCCTGTGAGGTCGTGGGCGCCGCTGGAACGCCCGACGGCGGCGGGACGGGCCTGTCGTCCCGCACCAGGAACGCCACGGTGTCGTCCACCGGAGCCTGCCGGTCCACGCCGAAGCCTGCGTCCATCAGGTGCTCCACGCCGGAGCCAGTGGCCATGGCGAGGACAAGCCGGGCTGACGGGACGTGCACGGGGACGACTTCGGCGGCATTTGCCACCACCGCGAGGTCGTTGAGGCTTTGGTCCGTGGAAAGGCTGATGCGGATCCACAGGACCTGGCGTCCTTCGACGGCCGCGCCGGCAAAGACGGGATGGGGAGCAGTGCGGAGCCCGGCCTCGCGGGCAAACGCCCGCTCGTCAGGATCCTCACCCACGAAAACACAGTCTTCGACCTGAGCGCCCGCAGCGGCCACGGCGTCGTCGAAGATTGCGCGTGAATCCTTCGGTCCCCAGCGGATCAGTGCGCCTTTGGTGAACCGCCCCGGGAACGCCGCGCCGAGGGCAGCTGCAGCGTGTGCCCGGGCCCGCTCACCCGGACCGGGGTTCGAAATGATCCCCAGGTCCATGGCGGCGAGCGCGGTGAGGACCTCGTGGACGCGTGGCCGCGGCCGGAAGGACAGCGAGCCGTCGGGGGCAGCGCTCACATCGGCGAGTGTTGCCCCGATATCGAAGTAGACGGTGGCCATCTCCGTGCCTCCCCGCCACAACCCGGCTAGGCGCGGGCGACGTAGACCCCGGCTTCGCCGAAGCCGACGATGTCCGCCTTGCCGCCCCCGGTCACATCCGCCACGAAGCGGGGATGCCGTTCGATCCGCCAGCCGCCTGCGGTGTTCGCGTACCCGAAGTGCGTGTCAACGAGGCCGGGGGCTTCGAAGGCGCCGCCGCCCAGGTTGCGGGAGACATAGGCTCCGGCTTCGCCGAAGCCCACGATGTCCGGCAGGCCGTCGCCGGTGGTGTCGGCCAGGAGGCGGGGGTGCCGCTCGACGCGCCAGCCACCGGCCACGTAGCCGAAGTTGGCCACGGCCAGCGTCACGGGGCCGTAGCTGCCGTCCGGCTGGGCGAGGGAGACATACGCTCCTGCCTCCCCGAAGCCCAGGATGTCCGCCCGGCCGTCGCCGGTCAGGTCCACGACGAACCTTGGGTGCTTCTCCACCCGCCAGCCGCCGGCCACGTAGCCGAAGTTGTCCACCACCAGGCGCAGGGCGTCGTAGCTGCCGTCCGCCTGGGCCCGGGAAACATAGACTCCCGCGTTGCCGAAGCCCACAATGTCGGCCCGGCCGTCTCCGGTGGTATCGGCCAGGAACCGCGGATGGTTCTCCACCCGCCAGCCTCCGGCCACGTAGCCGAAGTTGTCCACCACCAGGCGCAGGGCGTCAAAGGTACCGTCCGCCTGGGCCCGGGAAACGTACACTCCTGCCTCGCCGAAGCCCACGATGTCCGCCCGGCCGTCTCCGGTGGTATCGGCCAGGAACCGCGGGTGCTTCTCTACCCGCCAGCCCCCGGCCACGTAGCCGAAGTTGTTCACGGCAAGGTGGGGAACCTCGAAGCGCCCGTCGGCCTGGGCGCGGGACAGGTAAACGCCGGCGTCGCCGAAGCCTACGATGTCCGCCCGGCCGTCCGCCGTCGTGTCGGCCAGCACGAGAGGGTGGCGGCCCACCTGCCAGCCGCCGGCGGAGGCTCCGTAGTTGCGGACCAGGAGCTGCGGGGACCAGCCTAGATGGGCCGGGGTGTAGCCGCAGAGGGTGAAGGTATTTCCCTTCATGAGGCAGGCGACGCCACCGCCGGCAGCGCAGTTTTCGCAGTTGCCGTTGGTGGTCCCGTACCGGCCCCAGCTCCCGCCGCAGTTGCAGCCGCTGACCGCGTACTCGTCAGGGCAGCCGAAGATGTGTCCTGTTTCGTGGGCGAAGACCCTGTCGATGTTGTCCGGACCCCAGCCGTCGTTGTTGTAGTCCATCACGATCCGCGGGCCGCCGATCGAGGCGTAGGCGAAGTGCCCCAGGGGGTATTTGGTGAAGAAGCCGCAGTAGGTCCACCGGGTGCCGAAGCGGGTCCGCAGGTCCTCCACGTAGGCGGTGACGCCGCTCCAGTCGGCGCTGTAGCCGATGGCGCCCATGGCCGGATTCCGCCACAGGCCTTCCAGGTCGGCGTTGGCCGGGTCCGCTGGGGTGGCCAGTGTGACGTTCTGGATGTCATAGGCAAAGCTGATGCCCGCGATCGGGTTGGTCGTGGCGAAGTACCCCAGGCCGTTCTGGACCTCAGCCACCACCTTCAGGACCTCTGCGTCCGAAAACCTCAGCGCCGCCGTCGGGCCCTGGACGATCACTATGCCCACCGCAACGGTGCCCTCCAGGTAGCTGCTGGTGGGCGCGGCGGCGAAGGCCAGGCTGTCGGCTCCGGCGTCCGCTTCCCCCACTGCCGCGACGCCGGTGCAGCCCGTCATGTCCCAGGGCTCACCTTGCCGGGGACGGTTCTCCTTCGCGGTCCGGAACACCTGCGAGTCACGCAGCCGGAGCGCGTCCAGGCCCAGCCGCTCCGTTTCGGTGAGGTCCTCCGGCGGCGCGTCGGGCGCCAGGCCGTTCCGCAGCGGCCCGCCCCCTTCCGGCACCACGGCGATCCGGATCCGCCCGTACTGGTGGATCGGCGGGTTCGGGTCCGCACCGCTCCGCAGCCCCGGAAAATCGTCCAGGACGGCCTGCTCGCTGACATTCAAATCTCCAGACATTGCCCTCTCCTC
>DATCVX010000326.1:0-4572 GCA_036566705.1 Arthrobacter sp.
GATGCTGGTCAGCCGCGTGTTTGCGGGGATGCTTGTCAGACATGGTCGCCTCCTTCGGCGCTGGCGGTGGAGGTCCGCGGGGTCTCAGGCGTGTCCGGGCCTGGGCGGGTCTTTTCCGCGCTGCCTGCAGGCGCAGCGTCCTCCGGCGCGATCCCGGCCATCATCAGTCCCAGGACGTCGCGGCCGGTTCCGGCCGGCACGATGCCCACGAGCTTGCCTTTGTAGAGGACAGCAATCCGGTCAGCCAGCTCCATGACCTCGTCCAGTTCGGTGGACACGATGAGAACGGGCGTGCCATGGTCCCGTTCGGCCACGATCCGTTTGTGCAGGAATTCGATGGACCCGACGTCCACGCCACGGGTTGGCTGGGAGGCAATGAAGAGACGCAGCGGCCGGGAGAGCTCCCGTGCCATCACCACTTTCTGCTGGTTGCCGCCGGACAGCGTGCCGGCGGCCAGCAGGCCCGAGGGCGTGCGGACGTCGAACTCATCGATCCGTGTCCTGGCGTTCTCCAGGACCTTCGCCGGGCTCATGCTGATGCCTCTGGCGAACGGCTGCTGGTCGTAACGGTCAAGGATCAGGTTTTCGGCGATCGAGAACGTGCCGATGAGGCCGTCAACGGACCGGTCTTCCGGGACGAAGCCGACACCGGAGTTGAGCACGTCCTTCACGCTGCGGCCAACGAGTTCCTCTCCGTCCAGGAGGATGGAGCCATGGACGCGGTCCTGGAGGCCAAGGATCGCCTCGGTCAGTTCGGTCTGGCCGTTGCCCTGCACTCCGGCGACGGCCAGGATCTCACCGCGCGCAATGTCGAAGCTGATGTCGTCCACCACGTGCTGGCCGGTGGGCGAAACGACCGTGAGGCCGTTGACCTGGAACGTTTTCTCCTGGGGTTTTGCCGGGGCTTTGTCCAGCGTGAGGCTGACGGCGCGGCCAACCATCAGGGAGGCGAGTTCGTTAGTGGACGCCTCCGGGCTGGCACTTCCCACCACCTTGCCGCGCCGGATCACGGTGATGGTGTCCGATACAGCTTTCACCTCGCGCAGTTTGTGCGAGATGAAGACTATCGAGGTGCCGCTGCTCTTCAGCTGGCGCATGATGTCCAGCAGCTCATCGGTGTCCTGGGGCGTCAGCACCGCCGTCGGCTCATCAAGGATCAGGACCCGGGCGTCGCGGACCAGCGCCTTGATGATTTCGACCCGCTGCTGTACGCCCACCGGGAGGTCCTCCACCAGGGCGTCGGGGTCGACATCGAATCCGTAGCGGTCCGAAATCTCCTTGATCTTGCGCCTGGTGTCATCCAGGTTCAGGAAGCCGCCGGTTTTTGTGGACTCGGCTCCAAGGGCCACATTCTCGGCAACCGTGAAAACAGGAACGAGCATAAAGTGCTGGTGCACCATGCCGATCCCGGCGGCCATGGCGTCGCCGGGGCCCCGGAAGGAGACCGGTTTATCGTCAATGAGGATTTCACCCTCGGTGGGCTCGTATAGCCCGTACAGCACATTCATCAGGGTGGACTTGCCGGCACCGTTCTCGCCCAGCAGACAGTGGATCTGTCCGGGTTCAACCACCACGTCGATGTGATCGTTGGCGAGCAGGGAGCCGAAGCGTTTGGTGATCCCTCTGAGTTCAAGTTTCAAAACTCTGACCAATCTCGAAGCGTCCGGTGAATCCCACCGAACGGGATATGTGGCTGCAGCACCAGCCTAGTGCGTGCAGTCCTGCGCGGGCGGTCTCGCCGATAGGCGAACTCCAACAAAAAACGCCACCGCCCGGCCAGTCGATGACCATCCGGGGGGTGGCGTTTTTGTGAGGATGACTAAGCCTTGGGGCTCGCCGCAGACTCGACCTTCAGCTTGCCGTCGATGATGTCCTTTTTGAGCTGCTCCAGCTCGGACTTCAGCCCGGCCGGGACCTGGGAGTCGAAGCTGTGGAAAGGTGCCAACTGGACGCCGTCGTTCGCCAGCGTGCCGACGTAGGGCGTGTTGGTGAACTTGCCGTCTTTGTCATCCTTAACCACGGTTTCAACAGCTTCGCCCATCAGCTTCATCACCGAGGAAAGCATGATGTCCTTGTACTCCGGTGCGGTCAGGAAGCCGTCGGAGTCAACCCAGATGAGCTTGACGTCCTTGCCCGCGGCCTTCGCCTCCATGAGTGCTGCGCCGGCGCCCTTGCCCACCGGCCCGGCGACGGGAAGCACGATGTCCGCTCCCTGGTCGAGGAAGTTCTGCGTCAGCTGCTTGCCTTTGTCCTGCTTTTCGAAATCGTTGGTGAAGCTGCCGTCCTGGGTGGCTTTGTCCCAGCCAAGGACCTTGACGTCCGTGCCCTTCTTTTCGTTGTAGTACTTGACGCCGTCGGCAAAGCCGTCCATGAAGATGGTCACGGTGGGGATTTTCCTGCCGCCGAACGTGGCCACGCTTCCGGTCTTGGTGGTGCCTGCCGCCAGGTATCCGGACAGGAACGCGGCCTGGGCGGTGTCGTAGATGATCGGCTTGACGTTGTCGATGGGCGGGTCGTAGCCGAAGTCGATGATGGCGAAGTGGCTGTTCGGGTTGGCCGCGGCCTGAGCCTTGGTGGCGTCACCGAGCAGGAAGCCGACCGTCAGGGTGAGGTCGCAGTTGGCGGCTACCATGGCCCGCAGGTTCGGCTCGAAGTCATTATTCGTCTTGGACTCGACCTGGTTGACTTTGATTCCCAGGTCGGCCTCTGCCTTCTTCAGGCCCTCGTACGATGACTGGTTGAACGACTGGTCGTCGAATCCGCCGGAGTCCGAGACGATGCAGCCGGTGTAGTCACTGGCCGTCGCGCTCGGGCTGCCGGCTTCGGGAGGCGCGCCGCAACCGGCCAGCAGGAGTGCTGTAGCACCCACGGTGGCCACGCCGGCAACTGAACCGCGTTTGAGTTGTTCACGCAGTGATGTCTTCAAGATTCCTCCAGGATGAAGAGAGATGCGCTACGACGTGAATTCAATGAGTGTCTGTTTCAACCCTGAAATTCTGTTTTCACTGACGGTCCGCAGCACTGCGCCGAAGCGCTCTGATACAAGCAACTTTAGTGTCCTGCACCACATCGACTAACACATCCGGGCCAGATTCTGGAGATTGTTGAGATTTTGTTACCAAGCAGTAGGGAACGGCGTCCCAGCGGCCTCCGCAGCCCGCGGTTTAAGGGCGAACGAACACTTGGTGCCCTGCAAAAACGGGCCTCAAATGTTCGTTCGCGCTGTTTATTCCGGGGACGCGCCTAGAGACGGACCAGCATCTTGCCGGTGTTGGCGCCGTCGAGCAGGTCCATGAACGCCTGCGGGGCGTTTTCCAGGCCGTCAACCACCGTTTCGTCATACTGGAGGGTTCCGTCAGCAAGCCAGCCTGCAGCCTTTTCGGCGAATTCGCCCATGAGGTGCCAGTAGCCGCCCACCAGGAACCCGCGCAGGGTGAGCTGTTTGCCAATCGCCAGCATGAGGTTCCGCGGGGCGGGCGTGGGCTCGGT
Organism: Arthrobacter sp.; assembly: GCA_036566705.1. Lineage (GTDB taxonomy): Bacteria > Actinomycetota > Actinomycetes > Actinomycetales > Micrococcaceae > Arthrobacter. Next base: position 3,490 of record DATCVX010000326.1, read on the forward strand.
GGAGTTGTACTGGGCGATGGCGCCGCACATGGCCACGCGGCCGCCCACGTTGAGGACAGCCAGTGCAGCTTCCAGGTGCTCGCCGCCCACGTTATCGAAGTAGACGTCAATGCCGGCGGGGCCTGCGGCCTTGGCAAGCTGCTCGCGAACGGGCCCGTCGTTGTAGTTGAAGGCTGCGTCGAAGCCCAGTTCCAGGAGCCGTGCGACCTTGTCGGGCGTGCCAGCACTGCCGATGACCCGGGAGGCGCCCATCGCTTTAGCGATCTGGCCTACGAGCGAGCCCACGGCTCCGGCCGCACCGGAGACGAATACGGCGTCGCCGGGTTTGAATTCGGCCACTTTCAGCAGGCCGGCGTATGCGGTAAGGCCGGTCATGCCCAGCGCTCCGAGGAATGCCGACGCCGGCGCGAGGTCCGTGCGGGCAACGGAGGTCGCCGATGCGTCCAGGACAGCGTATTCCCGCCACCCGAGTTGATGGACGACGGCGTCCCCCACCTTGCGCCCTTCGGCCCTGGACGCGATAACCTCACCCACGGCCCCGCCGTCGAGCGCTGCATCCAGTGCGAACGGGGCCGAGTAGGACTTGACGTCGTTCATGCGGCCGCGCATGTAGGGGTCCACGGAGATGAAGAGGTTGCGGACCAGGATCTGGCCATCCTGAAGCTCCGGCAGCGGTGATTCGGCCAGCCGGAAGTTTTCCGGGACGGGGCGTCCCGTGGGGCGCGACGCCAAGCGGATTTCACGGGTGGACGTGGGCAGTGCCGTTATTGTGCTCATGCTGCGAACTCCAGGATCTTGATGTCTACGGTCATGTTTCCACGGGTGGCGTTGGAATAGGGGCAGATCTGGTGGGCTTTGGCTACCAGGGACTCCGCGGTCGCGAGGTCCAGTGCCGGGACGGCAATTTCGAGTTCGGCCGCGAGGCCGTAGCCCACGCCGTCCGCCAGGGCACCGAAGTGGATCTTGGCGGCCACCGCCGAGTCGGTGAGGTCGGCACGTTCCTTGCGCCCGACGAGGCGCAGTGCCGAGTGGAAGCACGCGGCGTAGCCGGCGGCGAACAGCTGTTCCGGGTTTGTGCCCTGT
>DATCVX010000327.1:0-1629 GCA_036566705.1 Arthrobacter sp.
GTTCCGGCCGGGGGATCCGCCACGTCGCAGTTCAGGCCCACGTCCGTTTCCGCGGTGCGCCTGGACAGCATCGGCGAATCCGTTGGCGTGTCCGTTCCCGGCCAGTCGGCATCGGTCAGCATCACCGGGATCTCCCTGAACTCACGCAGCGTTGAGCCGGGCGACCTTTACGTCGCCCTTCCGGGGGCAACGCGGCACGGCGCGGACTTTGTGGCGCAGGCAATCGGCGCCGGGGCGGCGGCCGTGCTGACGGACGACGCCGGCGCACGCCTCCTCGCGCTGTCTGCCGACACGTCCGTTCCGGTACTGGTGGTTGACAGCCCGCGGAATGTGGTGGGGCCGCTGTCCGCCATGATCTACGGCAGCCAGCCTCCGGCCGGCGGAAAGCCGACGCTGTTCGGCGTCACAGGCACCAACGGCAAGACAACCACCACCTACTTCATCAATGCCCTGCTGCGTGCCCTGGGCCTCAAGACAGGGCTGATCGGGACCATTGAAATCAAGGCAGGCGGAGATCCCATTCCCAGCCTGCTGACCACTCCGGAGTCACCGGATGTCCACGCCCTGCTGGCTCTGATGCGGGAGCGGGGACTGGACGCCGCGTCCATGGAAGTCTCTTCACACGCCGTGTCATTCCAGCGCGTGGACGGGGTGCTCTTCGACGTGGCAGGGTTCACCAACCTGACGCAGGACCACCTGGACCTGCACGGAACCATGGACGAGTACTTCCAGACCAAGGCCGAACTCTTCACGCCCCCGCGCGCCCGCCATGCGGTGGTGACTGTCGACGACGCCTGGGGCCGGCAGCTTGCCTCCACAACGGAGATCCCGGTCACCACCCTCGCGGCCACTTCAGCGGGGGTTCCCGCAGACTGGACGGTCGCGACAGTGACGGCGCGAGGACTAGGTACGGACTTCACCCTCTCCGGACCTGGCGGCGCCACCCTGAACGTCCACACCGGCCTCCCGGGCAGCTTCAACGTGGCCAACGCCGCCCTGGCTGCCGTCATGGTCCTGGCCAGCGGGGTGGACGTGGCGACAGTCCAGACCGCCCTGAATGAACACGATCCGTTCACAGTCGCCGTCCCGGGCCGCATGCAACTGGTCTCAGAATCGCCGGCCGCGGTTGTTGATTTTGCCCACAACACCGACGCTTTGGCACGGGCACTGGAAGCCGTACGGTCCCCGGAGCCCGGGTCCAGCCTGATTGTCGTCTTCGGTGCCACCGGGCAGCGGGACCAGGGAAAGCGCCCGGCCATGGGTGCCATCGCGGCCACCCTCGCCGACACCGTCATTGTGACCGACGACGACCCCCACGACGAGGACGCGGCGGCGATCCGTGCTGACGTGCTGGCCGGGGCCCTGGAGGCGAAGAACCAGGCTTCGCTTGCGTGCCGCATCCTCGAAATCTTCCCGCGCGACGCCGCCATCCGGGCGGCTGTGGAACTCGCCGGGCCGCAGGACACGATCCTCGTGGCCGGCCGCGGACACGAGGTCTGGCAGGAAGTGAAGGGCGTCAACGTTGCCCTCGACGACAGGGTGGAACTCCGGAACGCCTTGACAGCCAGGGGATTCACCGTTCTCCAAGACGACCGGATAGAGTCCTAGACCGAGATGATTGCATTTACT
>DATCVX010000328.1:0-2492 GCA_036566705.1 Arthrobacter sp.
GATCCGCGACGCGGACACCGGCGCGCTGGTGCGCCAGGGACGCGCCAGCCACCCCGACGGAACCGAAGTCCACCCCGAGCACTGGTGGAACGCCCTCCAGGCCGCCATCACGCAGGCAGGCGGACTCGCTGATGTCAGCGCCGTCTCCGTGGGCGGCCAGCAGCACGGCATGGTCTGCCTCGACGGCACCGGAGACGTCATCCGGCCGGCACTGCTGTGGAACGACACCAGGAGTGCTCCCGCCGCCCTGGACCTGATCCGGGAAGCCGGCGACGGCGACACCGCCGGGGGCGCCCGCTACTGGTCCCGCGCCACGGGAACAGTCCCGGTTGCCTCGCTGACCATCACCAAGCTGCGCTGGCTCGCCGGAAATGAACCCGACAACGCGGCCCGTGTCGCAGCCGTCTGCCTCCCCCACGACTGGCTCTCGTGGCGGCTGGCAGGCTTCGGCCCCGGCAGCGGCGAGGCCGGCCTGACGGCACTCCGCACTGACCGCTCTGACGCCTCCGGTACCGGCTACTACTCCGCATCCGCCGGCGAATACCTTCCGGACGCCCTGAAAAGGTCCCTTGGCCACGTCCCCCGGCTTCCCGCCGTCGTCGGTCCGCTGGACATCGCCGGGAAAACCCCGGAAGGGTCGCTCATCGGACCGGGGGCCGGGGACAACGCCGCCGCCGCCCTGGGCGTCGGCGCCGGCGTGGGCGACGTAGTCCTGTCCCTGGGCACGTCCGGCACCGTGTTTGCGGTGTCATCTACCCCTGCGGCCGATGAGTCAGGGCTCGTCGCGGGATTTGCGGACGCCACCGGCAATTACCTGCCCCTTGCGTGCACGCTCAACGCGACCCGGGTGTTCGATGCGACGGCCGCGCTGCTGGATGTCAGCCTGGCGGAATTCAACGAGCTGGCACTGGCGGCCCCGGCAGGAGCCGGCGGCTTGACGCTCATTCCTTACTTCGATGGGGAACGGACGCCTAACCTTCCGGACGCGGCGGGATCGCTGCACGGCATCACCCGGACGAATTACACGCCCGAAAACCTGGCGCGCGCCGCCGTCGAAGGCGTGGTCTGTTCCCTCGCCGACGGCCTGGCCGCACTTCAGGCGCAGGGCGTGGAGGCTACGCGCGTCATCCTGGTGGGTGGCGGGGCACAGTCGCCGGCCGTGCAGCTGGCAGCCAGCCAACTCCTTGGCCTTCCCGCCTTTGTGCCGACGCCCGGCGAGTACGTGGCCGACGGCGCCGCCCGCCAGGCCGCGGCTGTGCTGGCCGGGTCCTTCCCGGAGTGGACCCTCAGCGGTGTGGATCTTCCGGCTGAAACGTCTGACGGCGGCGTCCTGGCCCGGTACCGCAGGCACGCCGCCGCCTACCTCGCCTAGGTCCGGCGGCGGACCGTGCCCTGAGTCCGGACAGCAACGCAAAAGGACCTGCACCGCCAAGGCGGTGCAGGTCCTTTTGCTGGTGGGGCGCAGGCTCCTGCCGTGACGTTAGCAGGAGCCCGCGGTCTGAATCAGGTCAGGCGTACGGGAGTACCAGCTCCGCGTAGCGCTCCTTGACCGTGGAAAGGACGGTATTGCCGTCCGTGTCCCAGATCTCCTGATTGAAGATTTCGACCTCGATATCGCCGGTGTACCCGGCGTCCCTGACCCAGGTGCCGATGGTCGCGAAGTCAATGACGCCGTCGCCCATGTATCCGCGCGACAGCAGCGGATCCGCGGCGATGGGCATGTTGAAGTCGCACACCTGGTAGGAGGCGATCCGGTCTTCCCGGCCGGCGCGTTCGATCTGCGCCTTCAGCTCCGGATCCCACCAGACGTGGAAGGTGTCGACGGCGACGCCAACATCCTTCGTGTCGAACGGGGCCGCGAGGTCCAGGGCCTGTCCCAGGGTGGAGATCAGGGCACGGTCAGCGGCGTACATGGGGTGCAGGGGCTCGAGCACCAGCCGGATCCCGTTCTCGGAGGCGAACGGAACAAGGTCGGCGAGGCGGTCGGCGACGCGCTGGCGCGCAGCCACCACGTCCTTCTCCCCCGGAGCCAGCCCGCCGACCACCAGGAAGAGTTCCCGGGTGTCCAGCGCCGCGGCCTCGAGGATCGCCGCGCGGTTGTCCGCGAGTGCGGCGGCCTGGCCTTCGGCGTCAGCGGCCGTCAGGAATCCGCCGCGGCAGAGCGAGGAAACCCGGAGACCGGCGTCCTTAATCAGCTTGGCTGCCTTGTCCAGTCCTGCTTCCTCAACACGGTCCCGCCAAGGGCCGATCGACGGGATGCCGGCGTTGACGCAGCCTTCGACGACCTGCGCGAGGGTCCACTTCTTGGTGGTTGCGCTGTTGATCGCAAGGCGGGAGAAGTCGCTCATACGCCCACTCCGTTGATGCGCAGGTAGTCGGACATCCGGAACGCGGCCAGGGCCGGGTCCTTCAGCAGTCCGGCCTGGTCGGCGAGTTCGAACGTCCTGGCCAGGTGCACCACGGAGCGGCCGGAGTGCAGGCCGCCCACCATC
>DATCVX010000329.1:0-5501 GCA_036566705.1 Arthrobacter sp.
GCTCTTGACCTTGCCGATGATGCCTTCGAGGACATAGTTCCAATGGCAGAACATGTCCGTGGTCATTCCGCCGCCGTCTTCCTTGCGGTAGTTCCAGGACGGGCGCTGCGCGGCCTGGACGTCGCCCTCGAAGACCCAGTATCCGAATTCGCCGCGGATGGACAGGATGCGGCCGAAGAAGCCTTCGTCAACCAGGCGGCGCAGCTTGACCAGGCCGGGCAGGTACAGCTTGTCGTGCACAACACCGGCCGTTACGCCGGCTTCCTTGCCGATGCGGGCCAGTTCGATGGCCTCTTCGAGCGTTTCAGCCGTGGGCTTCTCGGTGAAGATGTGCTTGCCGGCCAGCATGGCCTTCTTCAGGGTGGCGGCACGGAGGCTGGTCATGGAGGCATCGAAGATGATGTCCACGGAGGGGTCGTTGATCACGGAATCGAGGTCGGTGGTCCACTCCGCCACCTTGTGCAGTTCCGCCAGTTCGCGGATCTTGGCCTCGTTGCGGCCCACCAGGATCGGTTCGATCTGGACCTTGGTGCCGTCCTCCAGCGTGAAGCCGCCGGCGTCACGGATCGGGAGGATGGAACGCAGCAGGTGCTGGCGGTAACCCATCCGGCCGGTGATGCCGTTCATGGCGATGCGGATCGTCTTTGTTTCGAAGCCCATGTGTCCTCCACGGTGAGTGAGCAGTATTACTCAAGCTGGTCTGGGAAAGCGCATTCCCACTGCATCCATTCTGCACCCAACGGGCGGGAATTGGCAAGCGCTTTCCGGGAAGTGCCTAAAACTGCCATAATGTGGTCACCGCCGTTGGCGGCTGAGTTCCGCCAAGTTCCGCTGAAAAAGGAGATCCCGTGGCTGCAAGTACCCTCACCGAGGTGGCCCGGCTGGCCGGCGTGTCGCCCGCCACGGCTTCGCGCGTGCTGAACGGTTCCGCCCGGAAACCCGGCCAGGACATTGCGGACCGTGTGCGGCAGGCTGCGGACTCCCTCGGCTACATCCCCAACGCCCAGGCCCAGGGGCTGGCCAAATCGAGTTCCGGCCTGATCGGACTGATCGTGCACGACATCGCCGACCCCTACTTCGCGGCTATTGCCCGCGGCGTCCAGGAAGCCGCGCGTGAACAGGGCCGCATGGTCCTGCTCGCCACCACGGCCGGCGCTCCCGGGGATGAAAAGGACGCCGTTGCCGCCTTCGCTGCACGCAGGGCCGATTCGATCGTGATCGCCGGTTCCCGCTCGTCCCGCACCGAGGACACCGACGGCAACGCCGACCTCGCCGCTGAACTCGACAGGTATTGCCGCAACGGCGGCCAGGTGGCCGTAGTGGGCCACCCGGTCGTGGGGGCCGCCGTGTCGGACGGCTACCACGTGGTGGAAGTACCCAATGAGGAACTTGCCGCCAGCCTCGCCTCGGAGCTTGCCGCCTCCCGGGCTGACGACGACTTCGTGATTATTGGCGGACCGGAAGGGCTCTTCACCTCCGACGACCGGATCCGCGGATTCCAGCAGGGACTCGCCGAAGCGGGACGCCCCCCGGCGGAAATCCTGCGCAGTTCCTTCAACCGCGCCGGCGGGTTCGAGGCCGGACTCACCCTTGCCGCACGCATTAAGGCCTCCCGCCCGGAAGCCGGCGGCGTCGGGGCCACCCGGAACGGGGGCGGCTCCAAGGGGCTGTGCATTTTCGCGGTCAACGACGTCATGGCCATCGGGGCTGCCGCAGCCCTCCGGAGTGAAGGGCTGCGCATCCCGCGCGACGCCACCATCGCCGGCTTTGACGATATCGAGACGCTGAGGGACTTCCGCCCGGCACTGTCCACCGTGCACCTTCCCCTGGAGGAAATCGGCAGGATCGCCACGCGCAGCGCCGCCGGCACCGCGGCCGCAGACGGTACCGCGGCACCGTCTCCGGTGACCGGGCGGGTGACGCTGCGGCGCAGCACCGAGACGGCCTCCTGACAGTGGCGACGGTTTCCCTCACAGCTGTCCCCGCCCGCGCCGACGGGCCACGGCCTGCCGTCCTGGTCCTTCCGGGCGGAGGGTACGGCCACCAGGCTGACCACGAGGCTGAGCCGGTGGCGGAGTGGCTCGCCTCCCTGGGGATCCACGCCTACGTGCTCCGGTACCGGGTTGCGCCGCACCGCCATCCGGCACCGCTGGAGGACGCCAAAACGGCGCTGCTGCAGATACGCAGCGATAGCAGCGGACCGGATGTCGACGCCACCCGTGTGGGAGTCCTCGGATTTTCCGCCGGCGGCCACCTCGCCGCCACGCTGTCAACGGCAGTGGCAACCGGAAATCCGGCCCTGGATGTCAGGGCCGCAGTCCCGGACCTCACGGTCCTTTGTTACCCCGTGGTGTCCTGCACCGATGACGTCCACCAGGGGAGCGTGGACAACCTGCTGGGCGCGTCGCCGTCGGACGACCTGCTCCGGGAGGTGTCCGCAGACCTCCAGGTCACTGCTGCCACTCCCCCGGCCTTCGTGTGGCACACCGCTGATGATGCGGCAGTGCCTGTCCATCACAGCCTTGCCTACACCGGCGCGCTCGTCCGTGCCGGGGTGCCGGCCGAACTTCATGTATTCCCGCATGGCCGCCACGGCCTGGGGCTGGCTCCCGGGGATCCGGGACCGGATCAGTGGACATCGCTGTGCGCGGCATGGCTGACGCGGACGGGATGGACTCAGTCCTCGCCCAGCGCAATGTGATGGAGGAAGTCGGCGTCACGGCTGACGTTCTCCGGAAGGTCGTCCGCGACGAACTCAAGCATCATGTCGAAGGGCCTGCCTGCCTCCCGCAGGATGTCGGCCGCTGACTGCCAGAGCTGCTTGCGGCCGCTGAGCGCCAGCCGCTCGTGCTCCGGCCACCAGGAAAAGCAATGCACGCCGGTTACATGGTCAAGCACTTGGCGCAGGCTCGCCAGGGCGGCCTGGTCGGTGAGGCCGACGGCGGGCTGCCAGTAGGTCCCCACGTTGTCCCGGCCGATTTCCTGCAGTAACCGGAGGGTGGAATCCGGAGTATCCGTGAGGGTGTCGCCGTGGTACTCGAACGCAACGTCCACGCCGTGTCCGCCGGCTATTTCCGCGATCCTCCGGGCGTCCCGGACGACGGCCACGCGCCCGTCGCCGTCAGTGTCTGCCGAGCCCTGTTCGCCTGCCCAGACCCGGATCCGGGGCGCCCCCAGCCGGACGGCCAGCTGCACCACTGCGTCGAAATCGGCGAAGGTCCCGGCCCGGTAGTAAGAGCCCAGGGAAAGGACCGCCATGCCCGCACCCAGGGTGGCCTCCCGCGCCTCATCCGCAGAGGCGTCATCCCGGATGTGCACATCCGTCCCCCACTCGATTCCGGCCAGCCCGGCCTCCGCAGCAATCGCGGCAACGTCCGTAATACTGCTGTGCCGCAGCGTCACGGAGCAGAGGCCGGGGGTGAGCGCTGACCGGTTCCAGTCCGCCAGTTCAGTCTGCTGTCCAAAGGTCATTAACATTCTTTCCGTTGCTGCGGCCCAAAAGCCCGCGGGCCGGGAGGGATCGCATTCCAGCGTAGCGGGAATGCGCTTGCCCCGTAAATCATTTCGCGGCGGCCCCGTCCGGGCGGACTAACCTGTACGCATGAAGTACCAGCCGGTCCCTGGCCTGACGACGGCGCCCGCGGAATGGCCCGACGTCGAGGGCCTGTTTGGCCTGCCCGGGGAACCGTCGCGCTGCTGGTGCCGGTACTTCGCCCTCACCGGTCCTGAATACTCCGCCCTGGAACCGTCCGCGCGCAAGGCACAGCTGAAGGAAAAGTTCGACGGCGGCGCCCCCTCCCCGGGGGTACTCGCCTTCCGGGACGGTGAGCCCGTGGGCTGGTGCGCAGTTGAGCCGCGGGCGTGTTATCCGAGGGTGCTGCGCTCCCGGGTACTGCGGCTCGCTGAAGCATCAGCTCCGGCCGGCGCCGGGGCCGCAGCATCCGAGCGGCCGGGTGAGGTGTGGTCCGTGACGTGCTTTGTGGTCGCACCGGGCCACCGCCGCGGCGGCGTGGCCGATGTCCTGCTGCGCGCAGCCGTCCACCATGCCATGCTCCATGGCGCGGACGTTGTGGAAGGCTACCCGGTTGACCGCCGGCTGAGGCCCAAAGCAGGGCCTGCGGACCTCTACCACGGCACGCTGAACCTTTTCCTGCGCTCAGGATTCCAGGTGGTCAGCTCCGCCGTCCCCGGGCGGGCCGTGATGCGCCTGGACCTTCGCGGGGCCGCGGCTAGCTGAGTGCCCTGATGGTCCAGCCGGCCTCGTGCGACTCGCCGGGCGCCAGGTGCACCAGGTCCGTCCCTGAATTGAACGCGTCCGGCGGGCAGGTCATCGGTTCCACAGCCAGCCCCAGCCGGTCCTTGCCAACTGGCTTGTCGGCAGTATGGACCTGTACCCAGGGCCAGCTGGCGTCCCACTCCAGTTCAACGCCGGTTCCCGCCGGATCAAGGACACGGACGGCCGCGAGGCCGCCGTCTCCGCGGACGATGCCTGTGAAGGCGTGGTCGATTTTGACCGTGCCCAGAGGGCGTGGCGTCCGGAAATCGAACTCGTGGCCATCCACCGGATGGATGCCTTCGGGCAGCAGCCGGTCGGCGGAGACCGCCAGGAACTCCCGGGCGGGAAGCTCCAGGGTCCAATCGTCCAGCGGCGAGGAACCGGCCACGAGATAGGGGTGGGGACAGACGCCGTACGGCGCAGTCTCGGTGCCGGTGTTCCTCGTCAGCACGGTGGCCTTGAGCCCGTCCGCGGACAGACTGTAGCTGACGGACACGTCAAGGCCGGCCGGATAGGCCGCGCCGGCTTCGACCGTGCCGGCGAGGGTGACCGATTCGGCAGTGCGTCCGCGAAGTTCCCAGTCCACGCCGGTCAGCAGTCCATGGAGGGCCGTTCCGCGCGCGGGTTCGTTGATGGCCGCGCCGAAGGACCGGCCGGCGTAGCTGTAGGTGCCGTCCGCCAGGCGGTTGGGCCACGGGGCGCAGATGACCCCGCGATAGTCGGGGATTTCACCGTCCGGCCCGAAGGTGACCACCAGGTGGCGCCCGTGGAATTGAAGTTCGCGGAGAGCTCCGCCACGCGCCGTGATGATGGCCGAATACGGCCCGAATGCGATGCTGTGTTCCGTGCCCGACATGGTGGATCCTCTGCGTTCCAGCTGGTTGTTAGCGCTAACTAGCGTACCGCATCCGATCTTCAGGGGTACTTGTTACGGGAGCGTGAGGATCACGGGGCCGTCCGCTGTGATGGCCACGGTGTGCTCGCTGTGTGCAGCGCGGCGGCCATTGGCCGACCGCAGCGTCCACTCGTCGTCGTCGTGGTAGTAGTCGTCCTTGCCGCCCAGAATGAGCATGGGTTCAATCGCGATAACCAGTCCCTCGGTCAGTTTGATGCCACGTCCCGGCCGGCCGTCGTTGGGCACCGGCGGCTCGGCGTGCATGGTCCGGCCAATGCCGTGGCCTCCGTGGTCGGCGAGCAGCCCGTAGCCTGCCCTGCGGGCCGCGCC
>DATCVX010000330.1:0-1974 GCA_036566705.1 Arthrobacter sp.
GCCGGTCCGGCGCCCACAATGGCGACGCGGAGGGGACGTTTGGAGCTGGTTTCGCCTGGGTTGGACACCGGGAGCCCTTCTGGAAGCAGGATATTGCGCCGGAGGCACAGTGCAGCAGCGCGCACAGTGCAGGAAGCGCACAATGCCCCATTCTAAATGTCTGCGGGGCCGGACGGGGTAACCCGTGACGCAGGACTCAGCCGCTTTTCTGCAGCGGAACAACGTCCCCTTCGCGGTAGAGCAGCGCCCGCAGCTCGGACTCCGCCGAGTCCGCCCGCCTGGGATCGATCGTTTCACCGTTGGCGAAGTGGTCCAGCAGCCGCGGATCCACGTAGCTCTTGCGCGCGATCGACGGCGTGTTCCCCAGCACGGCGGCCGCGTCCTGCATGGCTGCGCTGATGGCCTGCTTCCGGGCGCCAACGGTTTTCTGCGGGCCGCTGCGGGCCAGGCTGACCGCGGCGGCGACGGTGCCGCGCAGGGTGCGGAAGTCCTTTGCGGTGAAGTCCGAGCCCGTACGCTCCTTGACGTAGCTGTTGATGTCGGCGCTCGTGACCGGGTGCCAGCTGCGGCCATTCTTGAACGCCAGCAGCCGGGCGTTGCCGCCGCGCCGCTTGAGCGTGCGCACCAGGGCGGCGAGGTCGGCGTCGTGGATTTCCGATTCCCAGTCCTTGCCGCTCTTGGCCGGGAACTTCAGCTCCAGGCATTCCTTCCGCACGTGGACATGGGCGCACAGGAGCGTGGCCAGGCCGTGGCTGCCGTTCTCGTTGGTGTACCGCTCGGAGCCCACCCGGAGGGAGCCGCTGTCCAGCATCCTGAAGGCGGCAGCCAGGACGCGTTCGCGGCTGTGGCCGTCGCTGCGCAGGTCCAGGGTGACCAGGCGGCGGGCGGTGGGCAGGGACTCCGCCAGCTGCAGGGCACGGTCGAACTTGACCCGGTCCTTCCGCTCCCGCCACTCAGGGTGGTAGATGTACTGCCGCCGGCCAACGGCGTCGAGCCCTGTTGCCTGGATGTGCCCGTTGTCGAAGGGCGCGATCCACACGTCCGTCCAGGCCGGCGGGATGCCGATGCTTTCGAGCCTGTCCCGGATAGGGCCCGGCGGCAGCGTGGAGCCGTCCAGGTCCCGGTAGCTGAAGCCCGTACCGGCGGCAACCCGGCGGTAGCCGCGGCCGGAGGCGTTGCTGCGGCGGAGCCTCACGCTGCTTCCTCCGCCAGGTTCATCCTTGTCATAAAAGCAAGCATACTGACTACTTGGTGGAATACCTGTCCATCAACTGGTGTTAATGGTTAGGTGCCTACTCCCGACGGATCCGTCTCATCCCCCAGCGTCCCCGCGATGCCAGACGGCCAGACCCGGTCCAGGCCGGGCGTCCCGGCGCCCGGGCTCAAGGCAGTGGACAAGGAGACGACGGCGGGAATCGCCTTCGGCATCGGCGCTTACGGACTGTGGGGGCTGCTCCCCCTGTACTTCTTTGCGCTGCAGCCGGCCGGAGCGGTGGAAATCGTGGCCAACCGGGTGGTCTGGTCCCTGATCTTCTGCGCACTGCTCATCACCGTCACCCGCTCGTGGCGGGCTATCGCGGGCGCTTTCCGCGACCGTTCCGTCTTCGCCACCCTGGCCATCGCCGCCGTGCTCATCGCGATCAACTGGCTGACCTACACGTACGGCGTGACTACCGGGCAGGCCGTCGAAGCCTCACTGGGCTACTTCATCAACCCGCTCGTGTCCGTCCTGCTCGGCGTGTTTGTCCTGAAGGAGAGGCTGCGTCCGCTCCAGTGGGCCGCCGTCGGAATCGGTTTTATTGCCGTGGGCGTGCTGACGGTGTCCTACGGCAAACTTCCGTGGATCGCGCTGACGCTTGCCGTGAGCTTTGGCCTGTACGGGTTTGTGAAGAAACGGGTGGGGCCGAAGGTCGACGCCGTCACCAGTCTCAGCGTGGAGACGATGGTCCTGGCGCCGCTGGCTGCCGCCACGAT
>DATCVX010000331.1:0-1881 GCA_036566705.1 Arthrobacter sp.
GACCACGCCGATGCGTGGTCCGTCGCCGCGGAAGGCACTGTGGAACGGGCTGTGGTCCGGAAGCGCTGTCATGAACTCTCCGACGTGATGGGGCGGTGGGCGTGCTGAAGGAAAAACGCGGTGGACTTCGCAAAAATTTCAGGGGCGTCGGCGTCCAGGGTAGCCACATGGCTGCTGTGGTGCAGGTCCACGACCTCCACCAGGTGCCCGCCCAGGCGTCGCCTCAGCATGGCCAGCGACGACGGGGGAACCACGGCATCGGTCCGTGACTTGAATACCTGTACCGGCGCCGTAACACGTGGCAGGCCGCGGATGCTTGCGCCGAAGAGCTTCTTGAGCTGGTGGACAGCGGCCAGCGGAGTCCGTGAATAGTCCCCGTCGTCCGTGACGGCCGCCGTGGACTCGTCCTCCTGGATGGGAAGCGTGGTCTGCTGGAAGTACTTGAGCACGCCGATGACCCGCACCCGGCGGTCATAGAAACTCAGGCCTGGGTTGACCACGGACACGCCCGCCACCGAATGCCGGGATGCAGTCAGCAGCGCGATGGCCCCGCCCATGGACAGGCCGGCCACGTAGCAGGTGTCCGTGCGTGCGGCGAGGTCAAGGTAGGCGGCTTCAAAGGTGCGTTGCCAGTCAGGCCAGGTGGAGCGGGCCAGCTGGCGCCAGTCCGTCCCGTGCCCTGGAAGGAGCGGCACCGAGACGGCGAAGCCCTGGGCCGCGAGATGTTCCGCCCAGGGCAGGACACTGAGGGGACTCCCGGTGAACCCGTGGCAGATGGCGATGCCGGTGCCGGCATTGGGTCCGTGGCCGGGGTAGCTGAAAGCGGCAGGCCGGGGCGGGATGCTGCTTTCTGTCATGACTCCATCGTGTCACTGTTCGGGATAAATCTCACTAGAGTAGGGTGGCATTGGATTCCTGGCCCTGCCCCGCTGAGCCGGGGCCTGCCGCGTTCTTCGAGAGGTTTGTCGCGTGTTTTATTGGGTCATGAAGAGGATCTTTCTGGGTCCGGTGCTGCGGCTCCTGTTCCGCCCCTGGGTCAAAGGCCTGGACAATGTCCCGGCGGAGGGCGCAGCCATCATCGCCTCCAACCATTTGTCGTTTTCCGATTCGATTTTTATGCCGCTGATGGTGCCCCGGCCGGTGATCTTCCTGGCGAAGTCCGAGTACTTCACCGGAACCGGACTCAAAGGCCGCCTCACGGCGTTGTTCTTCCGGCTGACCAACCAACTCCCCATGGACAGGTCCGGCGGCGCGGCGTCGGCTGTTTCGCTCAACGCGGGCATGGACGTCCTGACCGGCGGCGGCCTGCTGGGAATCTACCCCGAGGGCACCCGCAGCCCGGATGCCCGGCTGTACCGCGGCAAGGTCGGTGTGGCCCGACTGGCACTGCAGGCCGGTGTCCCCGTCATTCCGGTGGCCATGATCGGTACGGACAAGGTCCAGCCCATCGGCAAACGACTGCCCAACATCCGCCGGATCGGCATGATCTTCGGGGAGCCGCTGGACTTCAGCCAATACCGGGAGCAGGCCGAAGACCGCGTGGTGCAGCGCAAGGTGACTGACGAGATCATGTTCGAGCTGATGCGTCTTTCCGGCCAGGAGTACGTGGACGAATATGCCGCCGTGGTGAAACTCCGGCTTGCAGGCAAGCAGGACAAGCGAGCGACGGACACGGCCGCTGATACTTCCGGCGGCGTTGCCCCACCGGAGCCGCAGGACGACGACGGGACGCCGGCCGCCGGATGATGTGACGCCGGTCGCCCCCGCGCGTGACGGCCGGGTGTCCGGATGCCGCCCAGTGACACTACTCTTAGATGGTGACTGAGCTATCCGCAAAACCCGCCTTCTCGCTGTCCAGTACCGCCCAGAGCGGCGCCGCCA
>DATCVX010000332.1:0-6153 GCA_036566705.1 Arthrobacter sp.
TCGCCGCCGCTGTCCGGGCCGCTATGAACCCGTCAAGCGGCAGCGCGTACAGTGCATTGGCGATGCGTGCCAGCTCCTGGTCATCCATGACGCCATCATAGGGCGGTGTCAGTGGGCGATCGCGTGGCCGTGGTGGGTGTAATTGTGCGGAAAAGCGTCCGGGCTTGGCCGATATCGGGCGCCCATTCGAGTTGAAGCGTGCTGCACGCAGCCACAACCTGTTCATTTGGCACTCCAAAATCCGCCAGCACCCTGCTGACCGCTGCTTGGCCACCTGCCGTTCAGTTCCTCGGACAGGAGCCGTTCGTTTTAGGCCCTGCCGACTTCAGTCACGGACCAGCCCCTGTTGTCGTCGAAGGAGGAGCTCAAGGCCCACCCCTGGGCGCCGGCGGAGTCCAGGCAGGATCGGTCGCGCGGCAGACCAGGACGTCGCCTGGCTTCACGGCGGAGAACTCATCGATGCTGTGGACAGTCCGTGCGATCCCGGAAGGTTTTGGGAAATCTGGGCCAGGTCAGTCCCGCCGCCCGTGCCAGGAAATGGAGGGCCCATCGCCCATCAACATTCTGTTGTCAACGGGATGTTGATGGGCATGCGGCGGAGTCAGGGAGGGTCTCTGAATGTGCCCTCCGGAATCTGCCAAGGGGCAGCCATATTTGAAGGGAAGGAAAACCTCAGGGATGTGATCACACGCCTGAGGGCGATGTATTCTGCGGATTTCATGTACCGATGGGCGTCCTCCAGGGAAGGAAAAGAACGGGCGTAACTGCTTCGACGGGGTGCTTCTGCTCCGTTGGGGGACCTCACGCTGAGGACATCGCCGAAATCAAGGATTATCGGAAACTCTGCCGCCTGGCGGTATGGCCCACATGGTCCGTCAGGGGCAGCAATTGGCAGCAGCGCGTAGGACCCGCGAGGCTCCGGCCCAGTCGAAACCGAGAACGAGTACGCCCTTGCCAGTGAAGGATCCAGAAGTTCGGCTCCCGATTTTGTGGCTATGCGCTCAAGTTCCGTCTGCTGCCCGTCGGGGGATTGGCAGGCTGCATGCGCCGGCACCGGCCCGAAGTAGAGCATCGCCACCGGGAGAAAATCCTGATCGACGATCGTGACATGGAGCCCGGGGTAGTAGGACGAAGCGTTGTGCCGCAGGACCTTCCACTCGATTGGCAGCTCCAAGCTGGCGGTAATCTCTGATGGGGCATCCGTCCATGGCCGGGATAACAGGGCCGTTCTCCATAAGGTGTAAGCAGTGGAGGACTGCCAAGGGGCGGGGTGGGTTGCGGGACTGCTGCTGCCAGGCGGTGGCTGGATCCTGGCATCCTCAGTGCTCTCAGGTGCCCCGGGAGGGCGGACTGTTACGGCGGACAACCCGATTGCCGTAGCCGCCAGAAGCGCGATCAGAAGGGCTACCGCCCTATGCCACGTACCAGGGCGGGTATCTTTTGCCGCTGGTCGGGTTGCACCCACCAGCTCGACGCCGTCGGTCCGATGAGGAATCATTTCCAGCTCGGCTTTCACATCAATAGGAAAAACGGCTGGCGAGGGCGGCGGTGCAGCTTTACGGATACGCTGCTCAATACGGTTCATCGGAAGGCACTTTGCCCATGTGTTCAAGCCGCAGCAGCCGATATTCGGCCTTGCGGTAGGCACGCCCAAGGCGTCGCCCGGCTTCCCCTATGGTGCATCCAAGGTATTCGGCCAATTCCGCCATGCTCAGCTGGTCCCAATAGACCATCCTCAGAATCTCGCGCTGCTGCACGGGCAAGGAAGCGATGACGCCAGCCGCCGTTCGCTCCCTGGCCACCTGTGCGTCCTTGTCCTGGATAACGACTGAAGCCGGCCCCATGGCCAAGGAAAGAACAGAGCCGAGAGTAATTTCCGTACTGTCCTCTTGAGCGCGGTGCCAGGCGACCCGGAATGCATCGAGTACCAGCATCTGCGCGTAGTCGCCGTCCCCTGTCCTTCGGCTGAGCACGTCTGAGACGCGGTCGAAAAGTTCCAGGTGTTCCCCGGGGAATCCAGTATTGGTCCCATCCATGAGGCACTCCTATCCTTACCGGGTTTCTGTGCTGTCAGGGGGCGCTGATGCTTAGGGAGCTGAAGATTCGCTTGATGGTCGCGTACTCATCGGTCTCGAGAAACGCCCGTGCTTCCTCAAGGGAGCCAAACTCCACTGTGGCCGGCCTTTGGACCGGGGAAAGCCAGCCTGGGTTTCCCTGGACGTAGGTCGAGTAGCTTGAAAAAGTGAAAAAGTAGCCAGCCCTGGCCGCCCGGACCTGAAAATAGTGGTTGCACGAATCGATGCTCGTGGAGGGCGGTTGGGTAGTTATGCCGAAGGATGCCACCAATCTCTCGCCATTTGCGACGCGGTAGACAAAGCGCGGTGACACCGTTCCAGGTACGGATGCGTCATAAGGGATATTCACCGGTGAGCTGTCCAGCTCCACGAAGCTTTCCTCCGGGCCGGCGCAAGCCGCCGGATTGTAGCTCGGGCCATACGGTCCGTAGTAGATCATTATCTGGGGCATGGCGAAGGACGCTTGGCTCGTTGGGCCCAGGAGATTAACGTGTCCGCTGCGCGCGGGGTAATCGTCGTGAGGAAGAGAAGTGATCAGTTCCCAGCCTTTCGGGAGCTTAAGGTCGACACGCGTTTCGCTGGCATCCGGGCCGGGCGCGAAGCCAACAAGACGCCAGTCGTCGGCCGGGGTCGAGGTCGAGGACGGGCTTCCAACCGGGGCCGGGGATGTGGTGGACAACCAGATGACGGCAGCGCCAAATCCAGCAGCGGCGAGGCCCAAGACCAAGGTCATCGCTGCCAGGACAGGTATCAGGCGTCGCGGTAAGATGCCTCGGCGCGCTGCTCCCACAACATCCTTAGCCTGGTCACGCCCCGAGGTAACCCGTGTGTTTCGGAGTTCCGATCGCAAAGACTCCAGCTGTTCGCCAGGATCGAATGGAGTGTCTGCGGTGTTCGGTACGGGGTTGGCATCCCGCAGGAGCCGTTCCAACGGGTCCATTTCAGTCCTCCCTGGTTTCTTCCAGAGCCGAAGGCATACTCTTCGCAAATGCTTTCTTGGCCCTGTGAATCCGCACGCTCGCTGCCCCTTCGCTGCAGCCAAGGAACTGGGCAAGTTCAGCTGTAGTGAGGTTGTCCCAAAAAACCAGAATCAGAATTTCCCGGTGTCGCTGGGCCAGACGTCCCAGCGCATCGATCACTTCATTGGAAGTTGCCGATCCCGCCTGTGCAACATGAATCATCGCGTAGTCCCGCAAGCGCAGTTGGAGTTCCCGGCGTCTCTTCCGGCCCCTGTATTCATTTCCGATGACATTCCTGGCGACCCCAAGGAGCCAAGGGACGTCAGGTCCCTCCAGCCCGTCTTGCCTGTACCACGCGATCCTGAAAACATCGGCGGTCAACTCCTGCGCAGTTTCCCGATCTCCGATTCGGCGCAGAATGTAGTGGTAGACGCGCGAGCAATGCGCTCTATAGAGCGCCTCAAACTCCTTTTCCCGTTCCAGCAGCATCGAACCGCCCCGTAACCCTGAGACTTGTCAGCCGTAATCCGTCCGGCTTACTCAATATTTCCGGATACCGCCAAATCCTTACAGGATTGCGGAAGTTTTTAAATCGTCTGTCAGGAGCGGATGGAGCCCAGGGCTGCAACGGCTTTGATGTGCCCCCGTGCGGCAGGGGGAAACCATCTGCCGGTTAACCAGCAAAAAACCCCGCACCATCGTCGAAATCAACGACAATACGGGGTTTTTCCCGAGCTTCCTATCAGAATCGAACTGATGACCTTTTCATTACGAGTGAAACGCTCTACCGACTGAGCTAAGGAAGCACCGCATGATCTGACCGGTTGAACCGGCTGGTTCATGCAAGAGTCAACTGTAATAGAGTCCCTGCGCCCGGGTCAAAATGGGCGCCGCGGCAGGCTCAGCAGACCGTGTTGTCGGCTGGAGCTTTGCCGTCCACGAGGTAGCTGTCCACGGCGTCTCCGATGCAGCTGTTGGACCGGCCGTAGGCCGTGTGCCCCTCACCCTGCCAGGTCAGCAGGGAGGCGTTGCCCAGCTGCTTCCGCAGTGACGCGGCCCATTCCACCGGGGTGGCGGGGTCGCCAGTGGTTCCGATGACCACGATGGGGGAGTCGCCGGAGTATTCCACCGGGGCAGGTGTCCGCACGCTCTGGTACGGCCAGTCCACGCAGTTCGTGCCTCCGTAGGCGAAGAAGTATCCCAGGGTGGGGGAGTCTTCCATCAGCCGCTTCTGTTCGGCACGCATGCCGGCCGTGTCCGAAACCATCGGGTAGTCCAGGCAGTTGATGGCGTTGAACGCGAACGTTGAGTTGGACGAGTACGTCCCGTTCGACGTGCGGTCCGCGCCGAGGTCGGCGAGCCGGAGCATCAGGCTCACGTCTCCATTCATGGCAGCATCCAGGGCCTGGGTCAGTGCCGGCCAGCTCGCGTCGTTGTACAGCGGTGTGATGAGTCCGCTGACAAACATATTGGCGTTCACGAGGCGCCCGTCCTTAGCCGTGCGGGGCGTCTGCTGGACCGCGGCAATGAGGTCGCGGATCTGTTGGACGCCGTCGTCCACGCTGCCGCTCAGGGGGCAGCCGTCTTCCTGCTGGCAGTCGGCCACGTAGGAGCGGATGGCCTTTTCGAAGGCCCGGGCCTGGCCGCTGGTCAGCTCCTCGTTGCTGATGGACGGATCGAGTGCGCCGTCCAGGACCATGCGGCCTACGTTGTCGGGGAACAGCGATGCGTAGGTGGATCCGAGGAAGGTGCCGTAGGAGTAGCCCAGGTAGTTCAGTTTGTCGTCGTTGACCACTGCACGCAGGATGTCCAGGTCCTTGGCCGAACTGACGGTGTCGATGAGGCCCAGGGCCGGCCCTGTCTGCTCGGCGCACTTGGCGGCGATGGCCTTGTTGTCCGCCAGGGCCGCGGCCAGCCCGGCGTCCGTGTCGAGGGCATAGACCTTGGCGCGGGCAGCG
Organism: Arthrobacter sp.; assembly: GCA_036566705.1. Taxonomy (GTDB): domain Bacteria; phylum Actinomycetota; class Actinomycetes; order Actinomycetales; family Micrococcaceae; genus Arthrobacter. The sequence goes on from DATCVX010000332.1 coordinate 4,993, forward strand.
TCCCGTTCAGCGTCCGTCAAGCAGGTCACAGGGGACGATCGCTTCACGCCCCGGGGATCGAAGCCCACGAGGTCATAGGTGTCCCGCACGGGCTTGGAGAAATGGGTGCCCGCGGCATCCTTGACGAAGTCGTAGCCCGACGCACCCGGTCCGCCGGGGTTGACCAGGAGGGTTCCGGTTTTTTTGCCTGTGCTCGCAGCCTTCAGGGCGGCAATCTGGATGGTCCCGCCGTCTGGCTTTTCATAGTCCAGCGGCACCGTCACCTTGGCGCACTGGAAGCCGTTCTCGCACGGTTCCCAGACGACCTCCTGCGAGTAGAACGAGTCGAGTCCTTCCGGCGCTGTGGCAACGATCGACGGATCCGCCTTTGCTGTCGCGGTACCCTGGTCCTGCTTTCCGGCGTCAAGGAGGGTGCAGGAGGCCAGCACCATGGCCAGCACCATGGCCAGGACCAGTGCGCCGGCAGCCCGCACTCCAGTCCCCAGGGAGCGGGGGCGGACGGGCAGGGGGCGAGCAGTCATCGAGAGGTCTCCTTGTAAGGGCTAGATCAGGCTGGCTGCCATGGACTCAATAGTCAACAGCGGAGCAACGTTGGTGGTGGTGATGCGTTGTCGGGCTTTGTTGATTGCGTCCATGCGGGCGAGGGTGGTCTCCGGGGTGGACCTGGAAGCGAATTCCTCCAGTTCACCCCTAAGCTCAACGTTCACCAGCTCCACGGCATTCCCGAGCTGGATAATCAGTACGTCGCGGTAGAAGGACAGCAGATCCGTCAGGGTCCGGTCCAGGGAATCGGTGATGGAGCGTTTGGCCCGCCGCTTCTGGTCGTCTTCGAGCTGTTTGACCTGGCTTCGCATGGCCGGCGGCAGCGTCCCTGATTCGGGCGCGCCAAGCGTCGCGAGCAGCGCCACCTTCTCGGCGGCGTCGCGCTCGTCGTTGGAACTGTTCGCCTCGGCGGTGGCGATCTTCACCAGCTTTTCCGCCATCATGACGGCGGCCGTGACGCCGCGCAGGCCCAGCGGGAACCTCACGGTTTCCAGCCGGCGTTCCCGGGCCTCCGGGTCCCGGGCCAGCCGGCGGGCGATCCCTACATGGCTTTGCGCCGCCCGGGCTGCCCGTTCGGCGAGGGCCGGGTCCACGCCGTCGCGCTTCACCAGCAGGGCC
>DATCVX010000333.1:0-4716 GCA_036566705.1 Arthrobacter sp.
GAAGCTTTGCGACTTAACCCCAAGGCCTTCAGACTTCGAAGACCAAAATTGGTTCCCCCGCCCCTGCCAGACGATGTCATGCGAACGGACCTTGAGCGGTGGCAGAGCTAGGCAATCCACTCAAGAACGTCAACTTCGGAAAAGTTGACGCAAGTTAGACGGTACAGGAGTTCGGACCGAATGTCACATTCAGGTCACGGCATGTCACGCGAATGTGAGAGTTTGCCATCAGTTGGCTAGAGCCAGCCGGTGGGGTCAACGACTTCTCCGTTGACCTGGACCTCGAAGTGGAGGTGGCAGCCGGTGGAGGCGCCTGTGGTGCCGCTGAGCGCCACGACGTCGCCGCGGCTGACCGTCTGGCCAACCTTGACGTTGAACGACGAGAGGTGGTTGTACGTGGTTTCAAGGCCGTTGCCGTGATCCACCACCACGCGGTTGCCACCGCCGTACTGGTGCCACCCGGCGAAGGTCACGGTGCCGCTGGCCGCTGCCAGGACTGAGGTGCCGCACTGTGCCACGTAATCCTGGCCGCGGTGGAAGTCGCCGGTGCCGCCCGTAATGGGGCTGACGCGGTAGCCGAACGGCGAAGCGGTGACGAGGCTCGCCAGCGGGGCGCCCAGGCTGCCTGCGGATGCGGCCCTGGTGATCGAGCCCGCGGACTGGGCGCTCAGGAGCTGCTTGAGCTTGCCGTCGGGATCGCCCTGGGTGACCACGGAGGAGCGGCTGAAGTCGATCCTTGCGGCTGCCTCGGCGGAGATTTCAGGCTGGGGAGCCGCGGAAACAGCCGAAGCCTGCTGGCCGGCGTCAGGCGTTGCCAGCACGGGGCTGGTTGCCGGCACGGTAACGGTGAGGACCAGGCCGGTGGCCGCAAGGGCGATGCCGGCTTTTTGGCCTACGCCGCTGGCGGCGGCGAAGTCGGTGATTTGCCGGAAGGGGCCTCGGCGGCGGCGCGCATCTCGCTGTGGATCCCGGGGCCTGTCCGCGGCCACTGCTGCGGCAACGCGGGGCGCTGCCGCGGGGCCTGCCGCGCGGCGGCGGCCCCTGGAATTCTGCATGGTCAAGAACGGTTCCTCTCTGGAAAGCCTGCGAAGTTAGCTGTCGGATTCGGGTCAGAGAGTTCAAAGACCCGGTCCGCCGTAAGCAAGCTTCGGCGCAGAGATATCCCGTAGGATCCTTCGCTGGAAGAGGCTTGCTGCTGACGGACTTCACCCCAAGGCGGCCTTGCGACCGCCGGTTGTGGTTCCCCCGCCTCTGCCAGTTGGTGACTCGTACCCCGATCTGCTGGCAGAGCTCGGCTCCAGATCAGGTAACGCTTTTGTATCGACGCTTGGGGTTAACTATAGGCGATTAAGCCGGACAGTAACAATTCCGTTATCTTTGCCTAAACCCCAATGAATGGGGTAACTACCCCCGTGCGGCGCGCCTCTTGGAGGGACGTCAGGCGATGGATACAAATACGTGCGCGGCGACTTCGGGCGGGAGCTCCAACGCCCCTTCGATCCCGGCAACCCGCACCGAGATGTAGTCGCCCACCCGCTCCAGCGAGACCGCAGCGCCGGGCCGGATCCCGCCCTCGTCGAGCTGGATGAGCAGTTCCGGCTCCACCTGGATGGGTTCCGCCAGCCTGCTGACAACCACGTTGGAGCCCGGGCCGTAGCCCTTCATGGCTTCGAGGAGATTGATCACGCCGTCGGTAAAGGGTGACGATGCCTGGCCGCCCAGCGCCGCCAGGCCGGGGATGGGATTGCCGTAAGGGGATTCCGTGGGGTGGTTCAGCAATTCGTAGATGCGCCGTTCGACGCGTTCGCTCATCACGTGCTCCCAGCGGCACGCCTCGTCATGGACGTAAGCCCAGTCCAGGCCGATCACATCCGCCAGGAGGCGCTCCGCGAGCCGGTGCTTGCGCATGACTTCCGTGGCGCGCTTTCGGCCTGCCTCCGTGAGTTCCAGGTGGCGGTCTCCGGAGACCACCACCAGGCCGTCACGTTCCATCCGACCGATGGTTTGGGACACCGTGGGCCCGGAGTGCCGCAGCCGCTCGGCAATGCGTGCGCGAAGAGCAACGATGTTCTCTTCCTCAAGCTCCAAAATGGTCCGAAGATACATCTCCGTAGTATCGATCAGATCCGTCATCCAGCTCAGCTCCTCGAGCGCAGTACCTTGCGTTGTCCCACCGTATCGCGTACCGACAGCGACGTAGTCCGTTGAAAAGCTTAGCCTATTTTGAGTTTGTCCGGATAATTCCTGGGGTGCCGGAGGCTTGTCTCAATGGCTGGACTATGACGGTGCCGGTTCCCGCCCAATCTGCGGTTCAGGCAGAATATAGGAGGTCCGTGTTGCAGTCATTGTCGACTGCCGGCCATCCCACCGTCCCGGACGTGAGTTACGTCCACGCCGAAATTGGAGCCCCTGTGAGCGAAACCAGCATCACTATTCCTGCCGACCTCCTGCCGAAGGACGGACGGTTCGGCGCAGGACCCTCCAAGGTCAGGCCGGAACAGATTGAAGCACTCTCAGCCGCGTCCAAAACCATCCTCGGCACCTCCCACCGCCAGGCCCCGGTCAAGAACCTCGTCGGTTCTGTCCGAGAGGGCCTCAGCCAGTTCTTCCGTGCACCTGAGGGATACGAAGTGGTGTTGGGCGTCGGCGGCTCAACCGCGTTCTGGGATATTGCCAGCTTCGGCCTCGTGGAGAAGAAGGCCCAGCACCTGTCCTTCGGCGAGTTTGGCTCCAAGTTTGCCTCCGCCACTAACAACGCGCCGTTCCTGGACGCTTCCTCGATCATCAAGTCCGAGCCCGGGACCCGCCCGGCTGCCCAGGCCGAGGCCGGCGTGGACGTCTACGCATGGCCGCAGAACGAGACCTCCACTGGCGTGTCCGCGCCGGTAAAGCGCGTGTCCGGAGCAGACGACGGCGCCCTGGTCCTGGTGGATGCGACGTCGGCCGCCGGCGGCCTCGACGTGGACGTTGCCGAAGCGGACGTGTACTACTTCGCTCCGCAGAAGAACTTTGCGTCCGACGGCGGCCTGTGGCTGGGCCTCTTCTCCCCCGCCGCGCTGGAGCGCGCCGCCCGGATCAAGGCAAGCGGCCGCTGGATTCCGGACTTCCTGGACCTGCAGACGGCGATCGACAACTCCCGCCTCAACCAGACATACAACACGCCGTCGCTGTCCACCCTGGTGACCCTGGACGCCCAGGTGCAGTGGCTGAACGCCAACGGCGGCCTGGACTTCGCGTCGGCCCGCACGGCAGACTCCGCCGGCCGCATCTACACCTGGGCCGAGGCCTCCGACTACGCCACGCCGTTTGTGGCCAAGGCAGAGGAACGTTCAAACGTCATCGCCACGATCGACTTTGACGACTCCGTGGATGCGGCAGTGGTCGCTAAGGTGCTGCGCGCCAACGGGATCGTGGACACCGAGCCCTACCGCAAGCTGGGACGCAACCAGCTCAGGATCGCCACGTTCGTGGCCATCGAACCGGCCGACGTCACCGCATTGCTGGCCAGCATCGACTTTGTGGTGGGCGAACTGCGCAAGTAACTTCCCGCTACACCTCATCGATTGCTCCGTAGGCGCCGTTTCGGGAGCGCTAAAGGGCGCTGTTGGAGCAATCGATGGGTAGGCGTGGCAGGGCGTTAACGTTCGACGGCGCCGTCCGGGGTTTGGTCCCGGGCGGCGCCGTCTGCGGTTAATCGAAGGATTACTCGGCGTCAGGCTCTTCCGTGCCTGGTTCGTCCGTGCCTGGTTCGTCACTGTCAGGCTCACCGGCGTCGTACTCTTCCGTTTCCGGCTCCCCGGCGTCAGGCAGTGCCGCGGCGTCGGCGTCGGCTGCCTTGTACCCGCCTTCCAGCGCTTCCTCGTCCTGGGCGTCCTCGGGGCGTACGCGTTCTGCCCAGGGCACCCATTCCGGGGCAAGGATGGACTCCTCGGAGGGCAGCAGGCCAAGCTCGCTGATGGTGACTACCTTGGAGCGCGAGTTCCGCGTCAGGACCGCGAACCACCGCCACCCCTGGTAACCGGGCAGGCGCGACTCGAACAGGTGCGTCACCAGCCGGTCGCCTTCACTCTTGGCGCCGAGGTGGGTGCCAATGGTGGACGCCGCGGTGATGCCTTCGACGGCGGCGCGGGCCACGTCCACGGCAGCGGCGAGGAAGGCGTCCGGTTTGCCGATGCGCCAGACGGGCACACCCGCACGGCGCTTGGTTTCGACCGCCGCGGCCGTGACAGCCGGGGCGGTTGCCTGCTCCGTTGCCGTATGGTCCGGCTGTTCAGCTTCCGGGTTCATCAGCGGGCCTAAACGTCCAGCTCGTCGGCAACCTTACGCAGGGCGGCGGCGATGGCCTTGCCCTTGTTGCCTTCCGGGTACTTGCCGGCGGACAGCGTGCCGGAGAGGTTGTCCAGCACGCTGACGAGGTCCTGCACCAGCGGTGCGAGGTCCTTGGCGCTGGGCCGCTTGGCCTTGGCGATGGACGGCGTCTTGTCCAGGACGCGCAGGCCCAGGGCCTGTGCCCCCTTGCGGCCGTCTGCCACGCCGAACTCCACCCGGGTTCCGGCCTTCAGCTCGGTGACGCCTTCGGGGAGCGATGATTTGGGCAGGAAAACTTCCTGGCCGTCCTCGCCCGCGAGGAATCCGAAACCTTTTTCCTTGTCATACCACTTGACCTTGCCGGTAGGCACGTAATCAACCTTCTTCGTTCTGACGTCTTGAGACACG
>DATCVX010000334.1:0-5255 GCA_036566705.1 Arthrobacter sp.
GCTCCGCAACGATCGCACCGGTCCAGTGCGTTGAGTGTGCGGTCTGCCACTGCTGTTGTCATTTCGGCCTCCTTAGTAGATCTGTATGTCTATGTAACCAGTATTCGTAGCAATTCCATCGCAAGGATGGGGCAAGTTCGCTGTACGCGTATCCGCAAGAATTCATCAAGGCGCGCCGATCTGATCACAAAAACATCACGAGTGGCCCCGCCCACACCCCTGCCAGGAGTGGCAGACCGGCCTTCAGGGCCGGGCCGACTAGGCTAGGTAGGGCGCCGCAAGCGCCTGCTGTTACGTCACTGAAGGAGTTCACAACCCGTGGCACCAAGTTCTGATTACACCGCCCGGCACCTCTCCGTCCTGGAAGGCCTGGAAGCCGTCCGCAAGAGGCCGGGCATGTACATCGGCTCCACCGACTCCCGCGGCCTGATGCACTGCCTGTGGGAAATCATCGACAACTCCGTTGACGAGGCCCTGGCGGGCTTCGGCCACGACATCCAGATCATCCTGCACGCCGACAATTCCGTCGAGATCCACGACGACGGCCGCGGCATCCCTGTGGACGTGGAACCGAAGACGGGCCTTACCGGTGTTGAAGTGGTCTTCACCAAGCTGCACGCCGGCGGCAAGTTCGGCGGCGGCTCCTACACCGCCTCCGGCGGCCTCCACGGTGTGGGCGCCTCGGTGGTGAACGCGCTGTCGGCGCGTCTCGACGTAGAGGTGGACCGCGGCAGCAAGACCTACAAGATGTCTTTCCGGCGCGGCGAGCCGGGGCGTTTCAAGGACCAGGGCACCAAGGTCGATCCGGCCGCCACGTTTGCGCCCTTTGTGGACGGCTCCGTGCTGGACGTGATCGGCAAGGCAAAGCGCGGTGTTACGGGCACACGCATCCGCTACTGGGCGGACCGCCAGATCTTTACCCCGGACGCCAAGTTCTCTTACGACGAACTGGCCGCACGTGCCCGCCAGACCTCCTTCCTTGTTCCGGGCCTCAAGCTCACCGTCCGGGACGAGCGCCGGCTGCCAGGAACTCCGGGGGAGTCCGGCCCGCATGAAGAGGTGTTCCACCACGACGGCGGCATCTCCGAGTTCGTTGATTTCCTCGCCGCTGATCCCGCCGTGACGGACATCTGGCGGCTGCACGGCGCCGGCAAGTTCAAGGAAACGGTCCCGGTGCTGGACGAGCGCGGCCACAGCCAGCTTGCCGAGGTCGAACGCGACTGCGAAGTGGACGTGGCGCTGCGCTGGGGCATCGGCTACGACAGCACAGTCCGCAGCTTCGTCAACATCATCTCCACCCCCAAAGGCGGGACGCACCAGTCCGGCTTTGAACAGGCACTGGTCAAGACGTTCCGCAAGGCGGTGGAGAGCAACGCCCGCAAGCTCAAGGCCGGCAACGACAAGATTGACAAGGACGACATCTTCGCCGGCCTCACCGCCGTCCTGACGGTTCGGCTGGCAGAGCCGCAGTTCGAGGGCCAGACCAAGGAAATCCTGGGCACGTCGGCAGTGCGTGCCATCGTGGCCAAAGTGGTGGAGCAGGAGATCACAGCCAAGCTGAACTCCGCCAACCGCAACGACAAAGCCCAGTCGGCGTTGCTGCTGGAGAAGATCGTCAGCGAAATGAAGTCCCGCATTTCGGCGCGGGTCCACAAGGAAACCCAGCGCCGGAAAAATGCGCTGGAGACCTCCTCCATGCCCACCAAGCTCGCGGATTGCCGCACGGATGACGTAGCACGTTCCGAACTCTTCATCGTCGAAGGTGACTCCGCACTGGGAACGGCAAAGCTCGCCCGGTCCTCCGACTTCCAGGCCCTGCTTCCCATCCGCGGGAAGATCCTCAACGTCCAGAAGGCTTCGGTCGGGGACATGCTGTCCAACGCGGAATGTGCCGCCCTGATCCAGGTGGTGGGTGCCGGCTCCGGCCGCAGCTTCGACATCAGCGCCGCCCGCTATGGCAAGGTCATCCTCATGACCGACGCTGACGTCGACGGCGCCCACATCCGCACACTCCTGCTGACCCTGTTCTTCCGCTACATGCGGCCGATGATCGACGAGGGCCGCGTCTTTGCCGCCGTTCCGCCGCTGCACCGGGTTGAAGTGATCAACGCCGGCCAGAAGGCCAACGAAATGATCTACACCTATTCGGAAGCGGAACTGCACGTCCTCCTGGCCCGGCTCGCCAAGGAAGGCAAGCGCTACAAGGAACCGATCCAGCGCTACAAAGGCCTGGGCGAGATGGACGCGGAGCAGCTGGCGGAGACCACCATGGATCCGCGGCACCGGACCCTGCGGAAGGTGGGGATCGAAAACGCCAAGCAGGCCGAGGACACGTTCGACCTCCTGATGGGCTCTGACGTCGCGCCGCGCAAGGACTTCATCATCGCGGGCGCAGCAAGCCTTGACCGGGAGCGGATCGACGCCTGACCGGGCGGCCGCCGTCGCGGCGCCGGCCTAAGAAAATCTGCTTCTCGACGCCATCAATATCCGATAGTGTCATCTCACCGCTCCGGGCAATGGAGCCCGGATCCGGATTCCGCATCGGAAGTCCAGGAGATCGGCAACATAGCACTGATCCAGCGCGGAACCTGCACCTTCCGGACCAAGGTGGACAATGCGGCCGCCGCCGGTGCAACCGGTGTGATTGTCTTCAACCAAGGCAACGAGGTTCCGGACGACGACAGGTTCGGGGTGGTCTTCGGGACCCTCGACCCGCCCCAGGCGGACATCCCGGCCGTCGGCACATCGTTCGCTATTGGCGAGGAACTCGCAGGGCTTGCAGGGCTCGTCATGCGGCTGGCGGTCGACGCCACCCTCACCCCTGTCGAATCCTTCAACATCGTGGCCGACACCCCCGGCCGGACGGACCGCACCGTTGTGGTCGGCGCCCACCTGGACTCCGTCGCTGAAGGCCCCGGAATCAACGACAACGGCACAGGATCCGCGGCCATCCTGGAAACAGCCATCCAGCTCGCAGCCTCCGGCAACGCCCCGGAGAACAGGGTGCGGTTCGCGTTCTGGGGCGGCGAAGAGGACGGCCTGGTCGGCTCCGACCACTACGTCGCGCAGCTGACCCAGCGGGAGCTGAAGGACCATGCGGTTAACCTGAACTTCGACATGGTGGGCTCGCCCAACTACGTCAGGTTCGTCTACGACGGCGACGGCGACGCCCTGGGAGTGGCCGGTCCTAACGGCTCCGCCCTGGTGGAGCGGGTCTTCCTGGACTACTTCGCGTCACAGGGACTGCCAACGGAACCCACGGAGTTCGACGGGCGCTCGGACTACTTCGCCTTCATCGAAAACGGCATCCCGGCCGGCGGCCTGTTCACCGGCGCCGAGGGAATCAAGACCGACGAACAGGCTGCAGTTTACGGCGGCACCGCGGGAGCGCCGTACGACCCGTGCTACCACGCAGCCTGCGACACCCTGGCCAACGTTAACGCCACGGTGCTGGAGCAGATGGCCGATGCGATCGCCCACTCGGCCCTGACGTTCGCCGAGACCACCTCCGCTGTCAACGGCACGTCCAAGGGCGCCGGCGCGGGCAGCTCCGGCCTCACCTTCAAAGGCAACGCAGCGCTGAAATAACGGCGGCACGCCGACGTGAAGATCTGTGCCCGGCCTGCCGCACTCAGCCCAGCAGGCCGGGCACGATCAGCAATGCAGTGGGGAGCGCCAGCAGCAGGACGCAGCCCGCCAGGACGCTGCCGCGGATGGCAGCGGGGAGCTGCGGCCGCGGCGAGAGCAGCCTGCTGACCCTGGACGCCGTGGTCCGCGCAGAGCCGGACCCGGTGACGCCCGCTGCGGTTTCCAGGCCCTCAAGGGCAAGGCCGACCGTGCCGTTTGGCTGGAAACCGGCCCCGGCGCCCGATGAGGCCGAGCCGCTGGCCACAATCGCAATGGCCTTGATGAGGGTCGCTTTGCTTTCTGTCTTCAGCGCGACGTCATCGGCCAACATCTCGATAAGCGAGTTCACCGACTCCTGCGCCAGCCGCGTGGTGGGAAGCCAGGGGAGTGCCTGCCGCCAGGCGGCGAACGCCCAGAGCAGGAGATGATGGCGCTGGCTCAGGTGGGCGTTCTCATGGATCAGGACGGCGCGCAGTTCGGCCGGTTCGAGGGCTGCCATCAGGCCATCGGAAAGCACCGTGACCGAGCGTGCGCCGCCGGGCAGGCAGTAGGCCACGGGCGAGTCATGGCTGATAACCACGGTTCCCGCCCCCTCGCTGGAAGGGGAGGCAAGCAGCGCAAGGAGTTCGCGGTGCCGCCGCCGCTGCCGTTCGATCTTGTAATACGTGAGCAGAAGCGTGAAAACCAGGTGGGCGGTCAGCAGGGCGGCGGCCGACAGGGCAAAAAGATGCCAGAAGCCCAGAGCTGTGGTGGGGGCGTTAAACAGCACCATTCCCGCCAGGGCCCGCAGCCCGGCAATCAGGTTGTCCCCGATGGGTTCCAGGCCGTAGACCAGCATCGCGCCGATCATGGAGAGGCCACCCGCGAGGGCGATGGCCTGCCACAGGAGCATCGCAGTGAACGGCGACCGGGCAGGCCACTGGGCGCGGGAGAGAAAGATAGGCACCGGCCACGCCAGGACTATCGCAAGGACCGCCAGCAGGTATGAGGTCCAGAACATGGCCCGCTAGATGTGGCCGAGCAGTTTACGCAGGGTTTCGGCTTCACTTTCCGTCACAGACCCGATGAACCTCGCCAGGACCGCTTCGCGGTCCGGGGCGGATCCCAACACCTCGTGCATGAGCTCCGCCGTGTGGTCCTCCCGGCTTGAGACGGCCTGGTAGCGGTGCGGCCTGGTGCCGCGTTCCCGCTCAACCAGGCCTTTCTTCTCCAGCCGTGAGAGCACCGTAAGAACGGTGGTGACAGCCAGTTCCTTGCCTTCATGCCCTGCCGCGCCGCCCGTGGCTTCCGTGCTTTGCGCCAGCAGATCGCGCAGGGTGTTTGCGGTGGCTGCTTCGTGGCCCGCCCAGAGCAGGTCCATCACTGCCCGTTCCAGTTCGCCAAGACTAGCCATTCCATACATCCTTTGATTCCCCGCACCACGGACCCGCAGGCCGCGGTGACAACAGCTGAACACTACAGATATCAATTTACCGCGTTTCGGCTCCACTTTCTACGCCAAGTAGAACAGTGGGCGCGCCGCAGCCTTGTGGGCCGGCCGCGATGATGGAACTGTTGGTTTACAGTGCCGTGCGCATTGTTCTACACTCGGTAGAAGTCAAGTTCTACGGAACGTAGAAAAGTTGAAC
>DATCVX010000335.1:0-4838 GCA_036566705.1 Arthrobacter sp.
ATGACTGACCGGAAGACCGGTCCTTGGGTAATGCCGTAGATGCTGCCCTTCGGCCGCTGCAGTACCACCTCAACAATAAACCGCGGATCGTCCATCGGCGCCATGCCAACGATGGACGCGGTGTACCCGCAGAATCCCGACTTGCCGTCGTCGCACGGCGATTCCGAGGTTCCCGTTTTGGCGCCAACCCGGTATCCGTCTATGGCGGCGTCCTTGATCTGTCCCTCGGTGACCGCGCTTTCCAGGATGTCCTGGACCTGCTGTGCGGTGTTGTTGGACACTACTTGCCGGGCGGGCTGCGGAGCTGCCTTTTCTTCGGTCCCGTCCGCTGTGATGTACGCATCGATCAGGCGCGGCTGGAGCATGACGCCGTTGTTGGCGATGGTTTGGAAGGCGCGCACTGTCTGGAGCGTTGACTGGGATACGCCCTGGCCGAACAGCACCGTGTACTCCTGCCGGCCGTCCCACTGGTCCGCTGGCGTGAGGATGCCCGAGGCGGTGGAGGGCAGGCCGACGTCCGGCGCCTCCCCGATGCCGAACTTCTGCAGCCAGTCGTGCCTTTGTTCCTTGCTGAGCCGTTGGCCTGCCATGACCGTTCCCGTGTTCATGGACCAGCCAAGGATACCGGCCAGGGTCCGTTCCTCGGTGCCGTGGGCAAATGAGTCGCTGAAAGTCTGGCCATCCACGGTATACGACGGCGGGAGGGTGAATGTGTCCAGCGGACTGGATTTACCTTCCTCAATCAGGGCCGCGGCAGTGATCATCTTCTCCACGGACCCTGGCTCGTAGGCGGCGGTCACGGAGCGGACGCCGCGGTCCCTTGCTGCCACGAGGCCCGGGTTGTTGGGGTCGGGGGAATTGGTGTCGGCCATGGCGATGAGGTTGCCGGTCTTGGCGTCCATCACAATGATGATGCCCCACTCCGCGCCCAGTTTGTCCGACTGGCTCTGGATGGCCTGCTGGGCAAAGTACTGGAGGTCGGAATTGAGGGTGAGCTTGACGTCCTTGCCGTCTTCCGGTGGCGTAAGTTCGTCCAGGCCGACCGGAATCCTCAGGCCGTCTGCGCCGATCTCGAAGAGCCGCTTGCCGTCTTTGCCTTTCAACAGCTCGTCCTGCGTTTGTTCGATTCCGGCCTGGCCTGTGTATCCATCCTGGAGGAAGCCAACAATGCCGCCGGCCACCGAACCGTTGGGATAGACGCGCTTGCTCACGCCCTCGGTGACGATGCCGGGAATCTGCATCTTGGAAATCCGGTCCTCAACATCAGGCTTCAGGTCCTTGGCCACGATGTAGTAGCGGGATTCGCCGGTGACGGCGTTACGGACGTCGTCCTTGTCCATCCCGAGGGCCGCTGACAGTTCGGAAATCCCCTGGTCACGGGAGACGTCAACGAGTTTTTCCTTGCCGTCCACGGTTTCCAGCCGCTTGAAGGTTTCCGTCTTGGTGTTGACGGTCTGGTCCACCACCACGTTGTACCGGATAACGCTGTTCGCAAGGACAGTGCCGTCGGCGTCAAGGATGCTTCCGCGCTCGGCCGGCAGGACTGTCTGGGTCATCCGCTTGTTCAGCGCCGCTTCGGCCATGCCGCCAACGTCGAGCCCCTGGACCAGGAACAGCTTGCCCCCCACCACCAGGAGCAGGGTGAGCATGATGCCCAGGCCGAGGCGCAGCCGTCTGGTGGCGTTGGGCACCTTGCCGTTCTTCGACTTGCCGGTCCTCTGCGCCACCGTGAATTCCTTGCTGTTTGCTGTATTGCCTGTCAGTGCCGGTTAATGCCCGGGCGTCTTCTGTTCCGGAGCCGGCACGGAGCCGCCGTGGAGTTCCCGCGCCGGTGCCGCCGCGGGGGCTGCTGCCGGTGTCTCCGCGGGAACGGCAGCCGCTGCGGCTGGCGGAGCTGCGGCGGCACGTTCTTCAGCCACCTGCTTCCGGCTGGCCAGGGGTTCCCCGGCGCTTGCCGGCGGGACCACGGTCAGCTGCCCGGCAACGGCCGGCGCCGGGATAACGGCACCGGCGTTTCCGCCTTTGACGGCCGGCGTCGCCTTGCCGGTGACCGCCAGGGTTGAAAGGTCGATCTGGCCTTTCACCGTGGACGCCACCATTCCCAAGTCTGCAGCCTTGGCCGCCAGGTTCTGCGGAGCTTCGAAGTTCTGCACCTGCTGTGTCAGATCCTGGTTCTGTTTGGTCAGCGTGCTTTGCCTGCCGCGGAGTTCCACGAGCTGGTACTGGGCGGTGGACACCGAGATGTTCAGCACCAGAACCGCAACGAGGGCGACGGCGAGCAGCGCAAAGCAGAGGACCACAAAGGGCGCGCGGCGCTTCCTGGGAGCGGTGCGCACCACCGAGAGAGGCGTGCGGGCCTTGCGCTCCGGGCCGGGGGCACCGGCGGGAGTGGGCCTCATTGCAGGCGCAGTGCTGCCGGAGACGACCGGAAAGTTCTTGACGGCGGCTGCGGTGCTCATGCGGTTCTCCTGGTTCTGATGCGTTCCACGGCCCGCAGCCTTGCGGAGGCAGCGCGCGGGTTCTCTGCGATTTCGACGGCGGTGGGCACCTCCGTGCCCTTCGTGAGGGTCTTCAGTTCGGCTTTGTGTTCCTCCAGCTCCACCGGAAATCCGAGCGGGGCCGAAGATTTGGAGCCTGCCTGGAAGACAGCCTTGACGATTTTGTCCTCAAGCGAGTGGTAGGACATGACCACAATCCGTCCGCCGAGCGCCGTTGCCGCCACGGCGGCGGGAACCGCCCGCTCCAGGACGTCCAGCTCCTCGTTGACCTCGATGCGGAGCGCCTGGAACGTCCGTTTGGCGGGATGCCCGCCCGACTTGGCCGCAGCGGCCGGAACCACCGAGCGGATCTGTTCGACGAGTTCCCCGGTGGTGGCAAATGGCTTGACTGCGCGGGCTGCGACGATCCTGTTGGCAATGCGACCGGCGAACTTCTCCTCGCCCCATTTGCGGATGATCCGTACGAGCTCGTCTTCGGAGTAGTTGTTGACCACATCTGCGGCGGTCTGCCCCCGGCTCGTGTCCATCCTCATGTCCAGCGGCGCGTCGAAAGAGTAGGCAAAGCCGCGTTCGCGTTCGTCAAGCTGCAGCGAGGACACACCGAGGTCCATAAGGATTCCGTGGACTTCGCTGACACCGAGGTCATCAAGGACATCGGCGATTTCGTCGTAGACGGCGTGCACCAGGTCTGTTCGTGCGGCGAACGGCGCAAGCCTTTCGCCGGCGAGGGCAAGCGCTTCTTCGTCGCGGTCGATCCCGATCAGGTGCAGGTCCGGGAAGCGCTGCAGCATGGCTTCCGAGTGGCCGCCCATACCCAGCGTGGCGTCGATGGCTATGGGGGTCTCTCCCCTGAGCCGCGCGGCTTCAAAGCCCGGGGCCAACAAATTAATGCACCGGTCCCGAAGAACCGGTACATGGCGTTCGGACGTTGGCTTCGGGTGGTCGTTCATGCCTTCGTCCTTTCCTGCCGTGATTGCGGTGGTGTTGCTTCTTGAGCCAGATCCCCATCCGCGCCTGTCGTCCTGCCCGCCTGGCTCCGGGGAAGTGAGCCAGGTTGGCCGGCCGATGGGCGGCTGGAGATCTCGTTCAAGAAGCTTTACGCCGTTCCATGCCGGCGATCACAGAATCCCCGGAATGGCGTCGTCAGTCTCAGAGAAGGCCGTTTCCTTCTCTGCCAGGTACTCGTTCCAGGCTTGGGCGTCCCAGATCTCGGCGCGGGTTCCTGCGCCGATCACGGCCAGTTCCCTGCCAAGGCCTGCGTACTCCCGAAGCGCCGCCGGAATGGTCACGCGCCCCTGCTTGTCAGGTACCTCGTCCGAGGCTCCAGAGAGAAAGACGCGGATGTAGTCCCGGGCCTGCTTGGAGGAGATGGGCGCCTCCCGCATTTGCTCGTGGACACGTGCAAATTCCTGCTCACTGAAGACGTAGATGCAACGCTCCTGGCCCCTCGTGAGCACCAGGCCGCCGGCAAGTTCCTCACGGAACTTCGCGGGGAGGATAATTCGGCCCTTTTCATCCAAACGCGGCGAGTGGGTGCCAAGAAACACCGGCCCACCGCCTGTCTGCTGTCAGGAACTGCACATCCCCTGTGTTGCAACTACCCTCTTATGCCCTCCACATTACTCCACTTTCCCCCACAGTCAACGCAAGATTGGCGCAGATTCGCCCCACTTTAGGGAATTGGGCCCGTAAATCCGGCAGTTCCACGGGTGGTGGAAAGTGGAGGGCTTTTGAACGCCAGCGCGGGTCCGGGCAGCCGGCTTCAGGGCGCCGGTTAAAGCAAAAGACCCGCCGTGGCGGGTCTTTTGCACGAATTTCTGGTTTTAGATTAGTAAACGGCCGCCTTTGCCGTGCGCAACAGAGGCGAAGCGGAGGTTAGCGGGTGGTTAGGAATGGAGGATTCAGGTGGCCTGGTGGCCGACCTGATCAGGTGTCGCCGCGGCGCCTTTCGTCCCAGCGTTCCTCAAGGCTGCTCATGAACGAACTCCTGGATTTGCCCGGCTTCCCTGGACGGCCGCCGCTGCGGGACTTTCCGGTTGCCGAGCTGCGCATCGTCGCAAAGTAGACCCCGGCTCCCATCACCACAAATCCCAGGACGCCGACGAAAATGTTCTGGAGGGTGACGCCAACAAGCAGGAGGAAAATCCCGGCGAGGGCGCAGAGAACGCCGATCACCACATGCCGCGTGGACCATGAGCGCCCTGGATCAGACCCCATGGAATTCGCGAATTTTGGATCGTCCTCGTGCAGCTGCTTTTCCAACTGTTCAAGCAGCTTCTGTTCGTGCTCCGAGAGCGGCATCACGACCTCCTTAAGTAGGCCAACGTCCGGGCTGGGCCC
>DATCVX010000336.1:0-4481 GCA_036566705.1 Arthrobacter sp.
TCCTTGACCGCGACGATGTTCGGGTGCTGCGCGAGGCGGATCATCGTTTCGGGCTCGATCGGGATGGAAGACCGGCCCGGGATGTCATACAGCATGACCGGCACATCGGTTGCTGAGGCGATGGCCTCGAAGTGCGCGCGGACGCCCGCCTGGCTGGGCTTGTTGTAGTAGGGCGTGACGAGCAGGAGCCCGTCGACGCCCAGCGCGGCCGCCTTCTTCGAAAGGTGAACGGAGTGCGCCGTGTCGTTGGTTCCGGTCCCGGCGATGATAGCGGCCCGGTCGCCGACAGCCTCCTTGACAGCCCGGAACATGCCAAGGTTTTCCTCGTCAGTGAGGGTGGAGGTTTCGCCGGTGGTGCCGGTCACCACCAGGCCGTCGCAGCCATCATCCACGAGCTTGGTAGCCAACTCTGCCGCCTGGGCGTAATCCACTTCGCCATCCTTGGTGAAGGGCGTAACCATGGCGGTCAGGAGGGTACCAAGGGCAGGAATGTTCGCGGATGTGTGAGGCATGGAAAAAACGTTACCCTGTCCGCGGCTGGTTAGGACAATGGCGGGGACGTGATGAACGTCAAATATCGCCTGCAGTAGACGTTGTTGGCGCGCCCGGGCTCAGCGGAATTTCAGCAGCGCGCTCCGCGAGAGGGTTGCGGTGACCACCTCCGTTCCCGTCCCTGCCGCCTTCTTCATCCGCAAGCCGTCAGGACCCCAAAAACCACTCAGGCCGCACGAGGATCCCAGGGCGGAGGTTCCACCAAGGTTGGCCAGGATGCCAAACATCCTGTTGTCCATGGCGCGGGCGCCCAGGTGAAGCTCAAGCCGGCGGTCCTCGTCCCTGGTGTAGACGGCAGAAACCGCGTAGGCATCGGCGCCTGCTTCTGCCGCTCCGGTTGAATGCGCGGGCACGGCGGCATCGAAGCAGATGGCAAGGCCGATCCGCCAACCGTCGAGTTGCAGGACGCTTGCACCGTTGCCGGCAACAAAGATGTCCTTTTCCCGGCCATGCAGGTGTGTTTTGAAGGCGGATTCGGTGGTGCCGTCCGGATGGATGGCGAGGGAAGCCAGCCGCGGGTTGCCCCCGGGTTCCCGGTAGGCGCCTCCCACGACGGCCGTAATTCCGGTGCGGCGGCAGATTTCACGGACATCATCGAGGCGCCCGTCGCCCTGGACGAGCCAGTGTTGGGGTGAGGCCAGCAGTGCGAGGTCGTAGCCAAGCAGGGACAGCTCCGGAAACACGGCCAGCCGTGCTCCGTGCGATTCTGCGTCCTCGATCAGGCGGACGTGCTCCATCGCGTTGGGGAGAATTCCGCCGTCCAGGGCCTGGTACTGGATGGCGGACACCGTCAGGGCATTGGTCACCACTTCATCCTAGGGAACCAGGCTGGACATATTCAGGGCGAGGAGGCCCCGCCATGCTGCCGGCCGTGGTCAGACTTCGGCATGTCCGGACCGCAGTAGCGTCCGACGGCGGCCTCCCGCAAGCTCTCAGCCCAGGTGGCCAGGCGCTGGGCGGCCCTGACGTAGTGGAAGAGTTCCGTGGGCGTGAGGGCGTCCAGATCCGTCTCCGACAACCGGCGCGCCAGTTCCGCCCCGACCGGCTGCGCTGCCAGGGCGATGCCCTCCTGCTGCCACTGGACGTCCTCGGGAGATTCCCCTGCCACGAGCTGCCGGAAAAGGTAGTCGACGACGCCGGGGCTCATGGCCTTCATAAGTCCCGCGGGCGCCGCCGGACCGTCCGGGCTGCGGCCGGTCCGGTCCCGTCCTTTCCCTGCCGGAAGGGCTGAGGGTGGCTGTGGCTGTGATGGGGTGTGCATGCCGCCAATATTATTCGAACATATATTCGAACACAAGGCCTGCGCGGCGTTGCCCCAGGAGTTTCACCCACGGGACTCCCGGCACTTGACTGCCTGTCCCCGGCATCCTGTGAGACGATCGGCTCATGACCTCCCGCGCCACGGCAAAGCCATCCAGGGCGCCCCGAAGCTCATCAGCCGCGGATCGGCTCCGCGGCATTGACGCGGCCCGTGGGCTGGCCCTCCTGGGCATGATGGCCACCCACCTGCTCCCCACGTTCGAGTCCAACGCCGACCTCACGCCCACGTGGATCGGCCTGACGTTCTCAGGCCGTGCAGCCGCCCTCTTCGCCGTTCTGGCGGGAATCGGCCTCGCACTGTCAACGGGAAAGCAGGTGCCGGCGGAAGGCGCCCGCCTGGGGGCCGCCCGCCGCGGGATTGCCTTGCGCGCGGCGGTGATTGCCGCCGTCGGACTGACGCTGGGCGGACTGGAAGTCAACCTGGCCATCATCCTGGTCCACTACGCGGTGCTGTTCCTGTGCATCCTTCCGTTCCTGGGCCTGAAGCCGAAGGCGCTGTGCGCCTGGGCGGCGGGATGGATCCTTGTTTCGCCGGTCCTTGCCTATCTGCTGCGGCCCTGGCTGCTGGCGGCCAACCCGCCCCTGAAGCTTGGGCACAATCCGTCCTGGGAGGACCTGGCCACGCCGGGCCCCTTGCTGGGCGACCTGTTCCTCACCGGCTACTACCCCGTTTTCCAGTGGATGTCCTACCTGCTGGTGGGCCTGCTGATCGGACGCCTTCCACTGACCAGGGCCCTGGTGCCGTGGCTGCTGCTCGCGGGCGGAACGGTAGTGGCAGTCGTCACCAAATCCCTGGGTGTTACCGCGATGGAAACCTGGGGCGGGAGGGCCGCACTCGAGGACGTGCTGAACGCCCCCGACTACCCCCTGGACAGCGTGCTGCAGGTCAACCTCACCGGCGTGCCGCAGGAGGGCTCGTGGTGGTGGCTGGCCTCCGCTGCGCCGCACTCCGGCACCGCCCTGGACCTGGCGCATACGTCCGGGGTAGCGGCCGCCGTGGTGGGTGCCTGCCTGCTGCTCGGCAGGCTCGCTGAGTGGCTGGACCTGGACCTGCTGCTACCGCTGCGCGGGCCCGGTGCCATGACCCTGACCCTGTACACCGTGCACGTCTGGGTGGTGGCAGGTTTCTATTTGAAGCCGCTCCCGGCGGGCTGGACCGAAGACGGGATGTATTTTGCCCACGCCGCCACAGCCATCATTGTGGGCGCTGCTTTTATCCTGCTGAAATGGCGGGGTCCGCTGGAATGGCTGGGCCATGGCGCCAACCAGCTGGGCCGGATGGAGCGGAACGCCCGGCGCTGAAGGGGCCCGCTGAGGGGCCGGTGCGCTGCCCGCCCGGCTGCCCGGGAGGGAGCGCAGGGACTAAGCCGGAACCTTGCCCCGGAACAGCTTCACGGCGTCGCGCATGGAGGCGCGGGCGCGCTTGCGGTCCCCTGCCGCGTCGTAGGCGCAGCTGAGCCGGAACCAGGAACGCCAGTCTTCGGGTGCCGCTTCGGCCTCTGCGCGGTACTTTTCGAATTCCGCGTCCGCCGCTGAGCGGACAATGCGCCCGGCGGGTGTGCGCGGCAGCTCATCCACCGGGAGGCCGCCCTCGGCTTCGAGGACCTTGGCCATCTGCTCGGTGCGGGCGCCGAACAGCAGTTCACGGATCATGGCCCACGCGCCGATAATGGGCAGCACCAGGTAGGCGGCGCCGATCGCCTTGGCGGCGGGATTGCTGTCCAGCAGCAGCAGGACGGACCGCTGGAAGGACACCACCAGGTAGAAGACCAGCAGGAGCGTCACCGCGCCCACCCAGATCTTGGTGCGGTTCTTCCGGAATGCGGCCACCACGTCAGCCACGGCTCAGAGCCCCAGGTCCAGGTAGCCGTCGAGTCCCACTGTGAGGCCCGGGTGTGAGGCGACGTTGCGGACGCCAAGCAGCACGCCCGGCATAAATGACGCGCGGTCAAAGGAGTCGTGACGGAACGTCAGCTGCTCCCCGGGACCGCCGAGGAGCACCTCCTGGTGGGCCACCAGGCCGCGGAGCCGGACGCTGTGGACGCGCACGCCGTCGACTTCGCAGCCGCGCGCGCCGGCGAGTTCGGTGGTGGTGGCGTCGGGGCTTGCCGGCACGTTTGCAGCCTGCCGCTCGGCCGCGATGAGCTGGGCGGTCCGGACGGCGGTGCCGGAGGGCGCGTCAACCTTGTCCGGGTGGTGCAGTTCGATGATTTCGACGGAGTCGAAGTACTTGGAGGCCTTGGCGGCGAACGCCGAGGCGAGCACGGAGCCGAGGGCAAAGTTGGGGGCGATCAGCACGCCGGTTTCCGGGTGCTCCGCAAGAAGTGCCTCCAGGGCGGCCAGCCGGGCTGAATCCCACCCGGTGGTGCCGACGACGGCGTGCATTCCGTGCTCGACGGCGTACCGGACGTTCGCTTCGGTGCTTTCGGGAACGGTCAGGTCCACCACGAATTCGGCGCCCGCGGCGCCCAGCTGGTCCAGCGAGTCGCCACGTCCCAGGGCGGCAACCAGCTCCAGGTCGGGGGCGGCTTCAACGGCCTTGACGGCTTCGGCGCCCATGCGTCCGTTGGCGCCCAGGACGGCCACGCGCCGGGGTACGGAAAGTTGTT
>DATCVX010000337.1:0-10274 GCA_036566705.1 Arthrobacter sp.
TCCAGCACGAAGCCTGCCAGCCGGGGCGAAAAGACGGCGTCGCCGCCGGCCACCCGGAAGACGGCGTCGGTGATTTCGGCTCCGGAGATGGTCTTGGTGACATACCCACGGGCCCCCGCCCGGATGACCGCCACAACGTCCTCGGCAGCGTCGGAGACGCTGAGGGCCAGGAACTTGATGGACCCCAGGAGGGCGGCGGAACCGGCAATGACTTCGCGCCCGCCGCCGCCCAGGCCGCCGGGCAGGTGCACATCCAGCAGCACCACCTCCGGACGCTCCCGGGCAATCACGGCAATGGCCTGCTCCACCGTGGCAGCTTCGCCCACCACCTGGATGCTCGCGTCAAGGTCTGCCTTGAGGCCGGAACGGAAGATGGCGTGGTCGTCCACGATCACCACCCGGACCGGCTGCGCGGGGCGGATGGGTCCGGTCCCCTGTGCGTTGTTCATGATTTCCCTTCCGCGTTGTCCGTTTGGAGCGCCGGCAGGCCCAGCCGCACCTCAGTGCCGTCAGGGGTGCTGGTGATGGAGGCTGTGCCGCCGTGGCGCTTCATGCGTCCGATGATCGATTCGCGGACACCAAGCCTGTCCTCCGGCACGTCGTTGAGTTCGAAGCCTGGTCCGCGGTCCTTGACGAAGACCTCGGCGCGGCCGTCCGAGACCTCGAGGTAGACCGAGACGGACCCGCCGCCGTGCCTGGAGGCGTTCAGCATTGCCTCGCGGCTGGCCTGGACCAGGGCCTCGTGTGCTTCGGTCATGGCCGTGTCTCCCACGCTCACCACCTCCACGGCGTTGCCCAGGAGGTCCTCCACCTCGGCCGCGGTTGCCTTGATCCGTTCCGAGAGCTGGCCTGCGTCGCGGCCCGGGTCCTGGAAAAGCCAGCCGCGGAGTTCACGTTCCTGGGCCCGGGCCAGCCGGACCACGTCGTGTTCGTTGCCGGCCCGGCGCTGGATCAGGGCAAGGGTCTGCAGGACGGAGTCGTGCAGGTGGGCTGCGATCTCGGCGCGTTCCGTTTCGCGGACACGGCCGGCACGCTCCGTTTCCAGGTCGCGCCAGAATTTGAGTGCCCACGGCAGGAGCACCAACACCACGCCACCGAGCACCGCCACCGAAGCGAGCAGCGCCAGCCAGGTCTGTTCCCAGGATCCGGAGCCGGAAACCATCACCAGCACGCCGGCGACCACCAGGGCCAGTCCCGCAGCCAGGCGGGCCCAGCCGCCGGCCTGGTCGGCCTTGGTTTTGTCCACGAGCCCGGCACGGCGCGTCTCGTCGAGCTGCATCCAGGCGATGGCTGCGCCACCCAGCACGGCCGCGGCCGGAATGAGGGTCCCCAGGGGCACGTCCACGCCCAGGAGCTGCGCGATCAGGATCCCCGCCACCAGGAGGAGCCCGGCTCCCAGCAGGATCTCCTTGCCGTAACGCATGCTGCGGAACCGGAACCACGGCGGCCTGCTGGCATTGCCCGCCATGGGCAGACCGTAGCCGCCCGCGGCGGGCCCAGGGGGCACCGCCGCGGTCACGTAGCTGTTGGCTGGCCCCGCCCCGGCAGCGTAGGCAGCAGCCGTGGCGGCAGCACCGGCGTCGGACATTCCCCAGGGTGGCGCGCCCGCGGCCTGGCCTGCGGGCTGCGCAGCACTGAATGCCGGGTCACGCCGTACGGGCGGCACGAGGCTGACGGCCGGGGCAATGGGCGACGCCGGCCGCCTGGCGTTGCGCCGGGCGCTTTCGTCAGCAGTGGGAACCATGATCCACAACCACGCGTAGAAGGCCAGCCCGGCACCGCCGGCCAGGGTTGCAAGCGCCATGCCGATCCTGACGTTCTTCACCGGCCAGCCCAGATGCGCCGCGAGGCCGGAGCACACGCCCGCGATGATCCGGTCGCTGCTGCGGACCAGCGGTGGGCGGGTAAGGGCTGTGCTCATGTGTCAATCCAAGCACGGATCAGGGTTCCCCGGACCGGATTCGGGCCTGAACCGGGGGTAACTCAGGGACGGTTCAGGGTGTTCCCCAGTAGAGCGGGGAACCCCGGGACGGCAGGATCGAAGTATGAACTCGCACACCCCCACCCCCGATGACGGACAGCCCGCGGAACCACTCCCTCCCCAGGGAAGCGAACAGCCTACCGAGCCCCTCCTTCCCCAGGGAAGCGAACAGCCCGCCAAACCCCTGACGCCTGGTCCGGACGCTTCACAGGACGCGCCCCAGGACGCACCTCACGATGCGCCACACCAGCCGCCCTACGGCCAGCAGCCGGGCCCCTACGGCGGCCCCTACGCAGGCCCGTACACCGCCAAAGCACCAGCCCAGTCCACTGACTTCTTCCCCTGGATCCGGAGCCACGGCATCCAACGCGGACGTGACCGCTGGATCGGCGGTGTCTCCAGCGGCATCGCACACCGGATGGGAATCGACCCGCTGATTGTCCGCGGCATCTTCATCGTCCTCACCCTCTTCGCCGGCATTGGCGTGCTGCTCTACGGCCTCGCCTGGGCGTTCCTCCCCGAGCCCGACGGCCGCATCCACGTCCAGGAGGCCGGCGCCGGCCGGTGGTCCACCGGCATGACCGGTGCCCTGATCACCACCGTGGTGGGCCTTACCGGTCTCGGTGGAGGCTTCTGGGGCTGGAGCCGCAACGGCTTCGGCGGATTCATCTGGACCGTCTTCTGGGTGGGCGGCGCCATCTACCTCGTCTACTACCTGACCCAGCGGAACAAGGCACGGAATGGAACACCCATGAACACCACCCCGCAGCCGGCCGGATCCGGCGGAAACGCCGCCTTCGCGGCCGACTACCCCACCACCCCCTACACCTCGGCTTACTCTGCTACCGACACCGGCTCCGCGGGAACCCCTCCCTACACGCCGGTACCGCCATCCGGCCCCACCCCGCCCTACGGCAGCGGCGGCTTCCCGGGTGGAGGCAACTATGGAGGCGGCAACTACGGCGGCGGTTACCAGCAGCCGCAAGGCCCGGCGCGCCCGCCCAAGGTCCGCCCGGCCGGCCCCGGAGCACCTGCAGTGGCGATCACCGCCGGCACGGCCCTCCTTGTGGGCGGCGGGCTCAAAGCCCTCGACGCCGGCAACGTCATCAACCTCGGCGACTCCGCCAACGCGATCGTCTGGGCCAGCGCCGCGGTGGTCCTGGGCCTTGGCATCCTCATCGCCGGCCTGCGCGGCAGGACCTCCGGGATCCTCGGCTTCTTCGCCGTCGTATCACTGATCATCGGTGGCATCTTCAACGTCGTGGGCAACGGCGACAGGGTCCGCTTCACCCAGGTGGACTGGGCGCCCGCCAGCATTGAGCAGGCCAGGGACGGCTTCGACGTCACTGCCGGCCGCGGGACTGTCGACCTCACGAACCTGAACGTGGCCGCCCCGCTGCCATCCGGCGTCGTTGTTCCCTTGAAAATCACGGCCAGCAACGTCACGGTGGCCATCCCTGACAACGTCCCCGTGGACATCAAGGCCGACATGACCATGGGCAACATCCACGAAGGCGCCAACCACCGCGGCGGCATCTCCACCAGGGAGAGCAGCTACAACACTGACCTGCCGGGCGCCCGCCTGGTGGTGGAGATCGACGGCACCTTCAGCAACGTCACTATCCAGGAAGGGAACTGACATGAGCAACGTTGATCCGGCACCGGATTCATTCACCAAGGAAACGCCGACGGCGGACGTCACCGGGCCTACAGGCCCCGCACCCACCAGGGTGGGAACGGTGGTCTGGGGCCTGGTGGTCCTGGCCCTCGCGGTCCTGATCATCATCGCCCAGCTGGGCGTCGTGACCCTGAACGGCACGTATGTGCTGATCGGCCTCATGATCGGGGCCGGGGCCGCGCTGGTGGTTGGCGGGCTGCTCTCGGCACGGAAACGTGACAACGAACCCACAACAGGGAAGTCTTGAGCCATGGACAAGTTTTTCAGCATCGTCAGGGGCTTCGGCCTGAAACGCGGTCCCGAGCGCTGGCTGGGCGGCGTCTGCGGAGGAATAGCGGCCAAGCTCAACGTAGACGTGGCCTTCGTGCGGATCGCGTTCCTGGTCTTCTGCCTCCTCCCCGGACCCGCAGTGGTCTTCTATGTGGCCGCCTGGCTGATCCTCCCGGACCAGCAGAACTCAATCCCGCTGCAGAACTTCCTGGACCGACGGTCCATCAGCTGACCTCCTGCAGGAACCGCAAGGCCCCCGCTTCTTCGGAGAATCCTTCCCGGAGCGGGGGCCTTTCTGCTGCCAGTGTCCACCGGCCGGTGGACAGCAGGTTCAACCGCCCGGGCCTGTTGGCAGGTGCCTGGTGGCTGCCAGCTGGAAGCATGAACTCTTCTACCAGCCCGGGGCGGCGGGCGGCCTCTGAAGCCATCACCGTCCGAGGTCTCAACAAAACCTACCGGGCGGGTCCAACCACAGGATCCTGAGGGGCTGCTGCGGAGCCTCGCGGCCATCTCGGGCACCGCCCGGAAGAATTTGACCCAGGCCCGTGCCCTGGTGGCTTCGGGCGTCCCGTCAGACATCCAGGGCGGAAACCTGCTGGCCGCATTGCACCGTCTCCCAAACTCGCTGCACCTGGACGGCATCCGGCTGACCACGGCATTGCCCGCCCGCCTGCCGCCGCTCCCGTCCACACAGCAGGTGGCCCTGCTCCGGACGGCACAGGAAGCCCTCAACAACGTCCGGAGGCACTCGGGGGCCACCGCCGCGGAACTGCTGGTGGAGGCCCCTGCAGACGGCATCGACGTGGTGGCAGCCGCGGCCAACGGCCAGGAGGCGGTGGACGCCGTCAGCCGGCTGCGCCCCGCCGTCGTACTAATGGACCTGAGGATGCCTGTCCTTGACGGCGCAGGCGCCACCGCGCAAATCCGGGACCGGTTTCCGGACACCAAGGTGCTGGTGCTGACCACGTACGACGACGACTCCGACATCATGCGCGCGGTGGAGTCCGGCGCGGTGGGCTACCTCCTCAAGGACACACCCGGGGACCGGATCATCGAGGCCGTGCGCGCAGCGGCGCGCGGTGAGACGGTCCTGGCGCCGCCGGTCGCGGCCCGCCTGGTCTCGCGCATGCGGTCGCCGGAGCTGCCGCGGCTCACGGCCAGGGAGGTGGAGGTCCTCCGCTGCGTCGCCCAGGCACTGAGCAATCCGGAGGCTGCTGCACGGCTTCACATCGCCGAAGCGACGGTCAAAACCCACCTGCTGAGGATCTTCACCAAGCTGGACGTGGACGACAGGACCCGGGCCGTGGTCCTCGCCATGGAACGGGGCCTTTTGTAACCGGTTTGTGTCGTACCCCACACCGACCACTAGAATCTAGGGTGAGCTCAGCGTGGCGCTCTGCCTGTAAACCTTCACACCAGGATTTGAGCCGAGACATGAAAATTGGAATTCTTACCAGCGGTGGCGACTGCCCCGGACTGAACGCAGTCATCCGCGGAGCCGTCCTGAAAGGCATCGCCATCCACGGCCACGAATTTGTGGGGTTCCTGGACGGCTGGCGCGGCGTCGTTGAAGGCGACATCATCGACATCCCCCGCACCATGGTCCGCGGCATCGCCAAGCAGGGCGGCACCATCCTGGGAACGTCCCGCACCAACCCGTTCGAGAACGGCGGCGGCCCGGACGTCATCAAGGCCCACATGGAACGCCTGGGCATCGATGCGATCATCGCCATCGGCGGTGAGGGAACCCTCGCAGCCGCCAAACGCCTCACCGACGCCGGGCTGAAGATCGTGGGTGTTCCCAAGACCGTGGACAACGACCTTGACGCCACCGACTACACCTTCGGCTTTGATACCGCCGTCCAGATCGCCACCGAAGCCATCGACCGGCTGCGTACCACCGGCGAATCGCACCACCGCTGCATGATCGCCGAAGTCATGGGCCGGCACGTGGGGTGGATCGCCCTGCACGCCGGCATGGCCGCCGGCGCGCATGCCATCCTGATCCCGGAGCAAAAAGTCAGCATCGAACAGATCACCGAGTGGGTGCAGGAAGCCCACGACCGTGGCCGCGCCCCGCTGGTGGTGGTGGCCGAAGGCTTCGTGCCGGACCACATGGAAACGCCCCACTCCGAACGCGGCCTGGACACCTTCGGCCGTCCCCGGCTGGGCGGCATCGCGGACCAGCTCGCCCCCGAGCTTGAGGCCCGCACCGGCATCGAGACCCGGGCCACGATCCTGGGCCACATCCAGCGCGGCGGCGTCCCGTCGGCTTTCGACCGCGTCCTGGCCACCCGGCTGGGCATGGCCGCCATTGACTCGGTGGTGGAGGGCTACTGGGGCACCATGGTGGCGCTCAAGGGCACCGACATCGAGCACGTGGGCTTCGCGGAAGCGCTGGGCAAGCTGAAGACGGTTCCGCAGAACCGCTACGACGAAGCCGCGGTCCTGTTCGGCTAAAGCAGACCGGCGCAAACGTACAGTTGAGGCCACTCTTGAACGCCGGGCCCCAGTGTACGTTCGCGCTTCCCTGTGCTGGGTAGGCTGGGGATATGACTCTTGACCCCGGTTCGGCCGCCATCATCCAGCTCGCGTGGGCCCGGCGCCTGGGGCTCGACGACGATGCTTTCGCTGCGTCGCTGGCGTCCGGCGAGCGGATTGTCCGGGCGGACGACTCGGCCAAGACCGTTGAATTTGTCAGGCTCTTTGGCAGTTCAGCCCTGGTGGGCCCGCAGTGGGTGGTTGACGCCGCCGCCTCAATCCCGGATGAGGAGATGGCCCAGCACGTCACCCTGCTGACCCTGACCCGGGCCCACGGCGGCCACGGCCTGGGCGCGGCCGCGCTGTTCTTCGCCGACGACCTGCCCCTGAAACAGCCGTCCGACGACCTGACCGTGTCCCACGGCAACCCGGAAGCGATTGAACTGGAAGGATTGTGCCCGCCGGACGACGTCAACGAAGTGGGGCTCTCGGACCTCGAAAACCGGTACACCATCGTCCATGAGGTGGACGGCCGCCGGGTCCCGGTAGCCTGCGGAGCCTATTCGGAGCGGGAGGGCCTGCTGGGCCACCTCGGCGTGCTGGTGGATCCGGACTGGCGGAGGCGCGGGCTTGGCTCGTTGGCGGCATCCATCGCTGCCCACGAAGCGCTCGCGGCCGGACTCACCGTCCAGTGGCGTGCCGAAGTCAGCAACACCGGATCGGTGGCCCTGGCCCGAAAGCTTGGGCTGTCCACCGGCGGGATCCACACCAGCGTGCACCTGGGCTGACCCCGGCGCGCCCCGCAAGGAGCCACCGGCTACCGCGCCCGGGGTGCGCCTTCGGCGGCCGCATCCGCGGCAGGGACAGGCTGTGCGCCCCAGCCGTTCACCGCCTTGGGCTTGGCGAAGAACAGGGCCACGGCTGCCCCCACCAGGATCACGGCCGCCGGCAGCAGGATGGACTGGCCCATCGCCGTCGAGAATCCCTCATGGAGGGCTTCCGGAAGCCGCCCGGAGAACTCCATGCTTTCGCCGCCGGATCCGCCGGCGGGAAGTTCCGCCGCCAGCCGCGCCTGGATCAGCACAGCGATGGCCGCGCTGCCCAGCACGGCCCCGATCTGGCGGGTGGTGTTGTAAACGCCCGACCCCGCCCCGGCCTGCCGCGGCGGAAGGTTCCGCGTCGCCGTCGAACTCAATGGAGCCCAGATGCCGGCGTTCGCGAAGCCCAGCACTGCGCTGGGAAGCAGGAACATCAGGATGGGCGTGTCCGGGTGCATCAGGACCGAGTTCCACACCAGTGCCACGGCCATGAGCACCAGTCCGCCGGAGGTGATGTATTTGGGGTTGACGCGGTCGATGATTTTCCCGACCACGGGGGCGAGTCCGCCGGAGATCAGCGCCATGGGCACCATCATCAGGGCCGATTGCGTCGGGGTCATGCCGCGGACCATCTGGTAGTAGAAGATCAGCGGCAGCCCGAACGCGGTTACGGTGAACCCGACGGTGGTGATGCCGATGTTTGCCAGCGAAAAATTACGGTCCCTGAACAGGGCCAGCGGCAACAGCGGCTCACCGCGGTTGAACCGCTGCCAGGCGATGAAGCCGGCCAGCACCACAACGCCGGCGATGATCAGGCTCCACACGCTGAGCGGCCCGGCGATAGTGCCCCAGTTGTAGGTCTCGCCTTCCTGGATGCCGAACACCAGCAGGAAGAGTCCGACGGCGCTGAGCAGCACGCCGGGGATGTCGAACCGGTGCGGATGGGTGCTGAGGGACGGGACAAAGCGCCAGGCGAGGATGAAGCCCACGATCCCGACCGGGATGTTGATGAAGAAGATCCATTCCCAGCCGAGG
This sequence comes from Arthrobacter sp., assembly GCA_036566705.1. Classification (GTDB taxonomy): domain Bacteria; phylum Actinomycetota; class Actinomycetes; order Actinomycetales; family Micrococcaceae; genus Arthrobacter. The sequence continues at coordinate 8,264 of DATCVX010000337.1, forward strand.
CTGTCCACCAGGACGCCGCCGAGGATGGGACCCACCAGGGTGGCCATGCCGGCGGTGGCTCCCCAGAGTCCCATGGCGGCACCGCGCCGGTCCGGCGGGAAGATCCTGGTGATGACGGCCATGGTCTGCGGCGTCATGATGGCTGCGCCCAGGCCCTGCAGGACCCGCGCGGTGATCAGGGACTGGACGTCGCCTGACAGCCCGCACCACAGCGACGCCAGGGTGAAAACCACCAGGCCCAGGAGGTACAGCCTCTTGGGGCCGAACCGGTCACCCAGACGGCCGGTGATCAGCAACGGCACGGCGTACGCGAGGAGGTAGGCGCTGGTCACCCAGATCACGGCGTTGATGTCCGTTCCCAGCCCCTCCATGATGCTGGGGTTGGCCACCGACACGATGGTGGTGTCGATCAGGATCATAAAGAAACCGATCACCAGCGACCAGAGGGCCGGCCAGGGCCGGGCCACGTTCTCCAAAGGTCAGTTCCCCAGCAGCTCGAGGATTTCGGTGCGGGCGAACATCTGTGCCGCCGCCCGGGCCGACGGCGTGCCGGCGTCGGGGTCGGCGCCTGCGTCCAGCAACACACGGGCAACGTCCGTGTAGCCCTTGAACGCCGCGCCGGCCAGCGGTGTCTGGCCGCGGTCGTTGGCTGTATCGGGCTCGGCCCCGTGCTCCAGGATCAGCCGCACTGTCTCGGCGTGACCGTGGTAGGCGGCCAGCATCAGCAGTGAATCCCCGGCGGCGTTGGTCATGGTGGCAGGAGCCCCGGCGCTCAGGTAGCCGCCGAGGAGCCCGGTGTCGCCCTCCCTGGCGGCCTGGAACAGCTTGTGGGCGAGCGCGACGGTTTCGTCGTCAGGTGCCGGCGTGCCGGGTGTGGTGTTTTCTGTCATCAGCGGGTCCCCCTCAGGAATCCTGTCGGGCGCCCCACCACCTGGCCGGCGTCGGGCGCAACAATCACTTCCTGGGCGGCGGTGTACGGTTCTTCGCCGTCCAGCACAGTCAGTATTTCATCGGGCGAAACGGACCTCTTGATGACGGCCAGCGCTACCGGGCCCATTTCAAAGTGCTGGGCCACGGAGGTCACCGTGCCGACCTTCCGCTCGCCGAGCAGGACCTGGCTGCCCGGGGCGGGCATGGTGTGCTGCGACCCGTCCAGCTGGAGGAACACCAGACGCCGCGGCGGATGGCCCAGGTTGTGCACCCGGGCTATGGTCTCCTGGCCCTTGTAGCAGCCCTTGGACAGGTGCACGGCAGTGCGGAGCAGGTCCAGTTCGTGCGGAATGGTTTTGTCGTCGGTTTCCGAGCCGAGCCTTGGGCGCCACGCAGCCACGCGGAGGGCCTCGGCTGCCAACATGCCTGCGAGCGGCCTGTCCCCCACTGTCTGCTCCAGCTCAGCGGCCGGTACCAGGTACTCGAACCACGGGCGCTCCAGCCCGGGGTGGCTTTCTTCCGGAACCACCGCGTACGAGTAGCCGCCGGCGCCCACGTGGGGCCACGGATCCCGCCACGCCTGCAAGCCGGACCATTCCGGCACTTCCCTGGTGGACCCGAGGACTGCCCAGTCGGCGGAGACGTCCTTGATTTCGACGCGCAGCATGAACTTCATCCTGTTCAGCCACTCAGCCAGCGGCCCGGCCTCGGCGGCCTCAACGATCAGCCAGGTGGTCCCGCCGTCGTCCACCACCCGGGCGTCAAACTCGATCCGGCCCTGGATGCTGAGCAGCAGCAGCTCGCTTGATTCCCCGGGCTGCAGGCCGGTGACCAGCTGCGAGGACAGCGTGTTCAGCCAGCTGAGCCGGTCCGGACCGCTGACAGTCACCACGCCGCGGTGGGAGAGGTCGACGACGGCGGTGCCGGCTGCGAGCGCGCGCTGCTCGCGCAGCGGCTCACCGTAGTGGGATGCGACGCCGGCGTCAGCGCCGCCGCCCTCGACGGCGCCGGGGCGCGACAACAGGGGGCTGGGAGTAGTCATATTGGGGGCAACGTCCTTTGGTCAGTGTGTATTCCGGTC
>DATCVX010000338.1:0-1938 GCA_036566705.1 Arthrobacter sp.
CGGTCCGTTCCTCTACGCGGTCCTGTTCGGCACCTGCCTGCCCATCACCGCCATCATGGTGCCGGTGTACGGGCTCTTCGTTCAGCTTGAACTGCTGGACTCCATGCCGGCCACGGTTTTCTTTATGGCCACCACCACGCTTCCCATGGCCATCTGGATGACCAAGAACTTTATGGACGCGGTGCCCGTCTCACTCGAGGAGGCGGCCTGGGTGGACGGAGCCTCGGCGATGGTTGCCCTGCGCACCATCGTCCTGCCCCTGATGCGCCAGGGGCTGGGTGTGGTCTTCATCTTTGTCTTCATCCAGGCGTGGGGAAACTTCTTTGTCCCGTTTGTCCTGTTGCTGTCCGAGGCGAGGCAGCCCGCGGCGGTTTCCATCTTCAGCTTCTTCGGACAGCACGGCGCAGTGGCCTACGGCCAGCTGGCCGCGTTCTCCATCCTCTATTCAGTTCCGGTCCTGGCCCTGTACGCCATCGTGGCGCGGGGCGCCGGCAGCTCCTTCGCGTTGTCAGGCGCCATGAAAGGGTGAACCGGCACGGCACCGTCAGTGCCGTCCTCCTGGCAGCGTTCAGCCGGTGCCGGCAGCGATGCTGAAATCGTCCTTGAAATTTCCGTCGGTGGCCACGAACCGTCCGGTGAGTGAGGCCACCGTGAACTGCAGGTCCAGCAGCCCGTGGCTCGGGCTGGCATTGAGCCCCGAGAAGGCAGCGAAATAGGGGGCCTCCGGATCGCCGGTGTTTAAGTCCCGCAATGGAGTTCCGCCGGTACCGACCGTCGCGAAGACTGTGCCCGCGCCCTTGTCCAGCACATTGTCGGCGTCCCGTACGCACTCCGCCGTGTACGTACCCGGGTCGATCCGGGCACAGCTGCCCCCGGTCGACAGTTGCTTGCTGCGCTGATAATGGTGTTCGTGGCCGTTCAGCACCAGATCCACCTTTTTGCTGACCATCAGGTTGGTGATGTCGGCCCCGGCCACACAGCCGTATCGCCCCACGGACAGGCACGGCGTGTGCATTCCGACGACCACCCAGGGGATGGATGCAGACCTGGCTCCATCGATGGCGGCTGAGGTCCAGGCGTAACGGCTGCTGCCAGCCGAGTACTCCCACGTCCCCTCAGGGAACGGGATGCCAGGGGAGATCATGATGAACCTGGCCACGGGGTCCTGCTGTGGGACGTCCACATAGAACTGGCGGCCGTAAGTGCCAACGAGGCCGGGCAACTGATTTGGCAGGCAAGCAGCGAAGTCGCTGATGTTTCCGTTCTGGCCGTTGCTTTCGTGGTTTCCGGACACCAGTTCGAACGGGAAACCAGCACCGGTGTTTGCCGTGACCAGGTCGCACCAGCTTTGTTCCGCACCGGCGGCCCCATACGACAGGTCACCGAGCGCAAAATGGAGGTCCGGCCTGATGGCGCCGATCATTGCCAGGACGCCGGCGGCCGCCGCACTTGAAGAGTAGTCTCCCGCCGTGGTCACGTGCAGTTGCCCGGGAACTGCCGGCATCGACGCGCCCCACGCGTCCGATGCCGAACCTTGGCCAACGGTGGGCGCCGCCTGCCGGTGGGAATCGTCTGCCTGCCATGCCCAAAGACCCACGACGGAGCCAAGGATCAAGATGGCACCGGCCGCCGCGACTGCCGCAAATCTGCCATTTCTGATAGCGGGCTCCTCGTCAGTCGATGTCCTCGACCACCACTCCAAAGGGGATGCTGTCGTCGAGGTGGGCCTGGTGGCCGGTGGGACCGACGTTGTAGGTGACCCGGACGCCATGCAGCTGGTCCGCAGCAGACTGCTGCAGCACAGGCTTGACGGCAAGGACGAAGCTCTCGCTCTTGTCGGCGAGGAACTGCTTGTAACTGGCTGGAAGCTCACTCATTGCAACAGGATAGACCTGCAGTGCCACCCATGGGGAGGGGTCCCCATTGCACGGGCTGACG
>DATCVX010000339.1:0-1713 GCA_036566705.1 Arthrobacter sp.
CCCGGCGGCCTTGGCCGCAGCCACGACGCCTTCGGCAGCCGAGCTGACGGAGGAGCGTGCGCCCGTGACACCCATGATCGAGACCGCGTACACAAAGCCGCGGCTGGCCTCCACCGTGCGCTTCATGCGCTCCGTGGACGACGACGGCGCCACCAGGAACACCCGGTCCAGGCCGTACTTGTCGGATGCTTCCATCCATTCGGCGGCCTCATCCGGAATGAGGTCGGGCGTGATCAGGCCGGCCCCGCCGGCTTCGGCGAGGCGGCGGGAGAACTCGTCCACGCCCATCCGGACCACCGGGTTCCAGTAGGTCATGACGAGCACGGCGGCGTCGGTCTGGCTGGTGATGCCGGCAACCACGTCGAAGACCTGGCGGACCGCGAAGCCGTTGGCCAGCGCCTCGGTGGTGGCGGCCTGGATGACAGGGCCGTCCATGACCGGGTCCGAGTACGGGATGCCGATCTCGATCAGGTCGGCGCCGTTGCGTGCCAGGGCGATGCCCGCGGCGATGGTGTCCTCAACGGTGGGGTATCCGGCAGGCAGGTAGCCGATCAGGGCCGACCGTCCTTCTGCGCGGGCCTTGTCAATGGCGATTGCCGATTTGCTGGTGCTGCTGATGTTCTGAACGCCGGTCACAGCTGCTCCCCTTCCTTGCCGATGGCGGCCTCTGCGGAATCCTTGTCCAGCAGGTCGAACCACTCCGCTGCGGTGGCAACGTCCTTGTCACCGCGGCCGGACAGGTTCACGATCACGATCTTCTCTGCCGCCCCCGCCGCGCCGGCCTCTGCTGCCAGCCGCTGGCCCACCTTGATGGCGCCGGCGAGGGCGTGCGAGGACTCGATGGCGGGAATGATGCCCTCGGTGCGGCACAGGAGCCGGAACGCGTCCATGGCTTCGCTGTCCGTGATGGGCTCGTAGCTGACGCGTCCGATGTCGGCGAGGTAGGAGTGCTCCGGGCCGACGCCCGGGTAGTCCAGGCCTGCGGAAATGGAGTGCGACTCGATGGTCTGGCCGTCGTCATCCTGCATGAGGTAGGAGCGGGCGCCGTGCAGCACGCCGGGCTTCCCCAGGGTGATAGTGGCTGCGTGCCGGCCGGTTTCGACGCCGTCGCCGCCTGCCTCGAAGCCGTAGATCTTCACGGAGGGGTCATCCAGGAAGCCGTGGAAGATGCCGATCGCGTTGGAGCCGCCGCCGATGCAGGCGCAGACGGCGTCGGGAAGACGGCCGGCCTGCTCGATGATCTGGGCGCGGGCTTCCTCGCCGATGACCTCGTGGAAGTAGCGGACCATGGCCGGGAACGGGTGCGCTCCTGCGGCCGTGCCCAGCAGGTAGTGGGTGTTGCCGACGTTGGCCACCCAGTCGCGGAGGGCCTCGTTGATGGCGTCCTTGAGGGTCTGCGATCCGTTGGTCACGGGGATTACAGTGGCGCCGAGGAGTTCCATCCGGGCCACGTTCAGCGCCTGGCGGCGGCAGTCTTCCGCGCCCATGTACACAACGCATTCCAGGCCCAGCAGCGCGGCGGCCGTGGCGCTGGCGACGCCGTGCTGGCCAGCGCCAGTCTCGGCGATGACGCGGGTCTTGCCCATGCGCTTGGCCAGCAGGGCCTGGCCCAGGACGTTGTTGATCTTGTGCGAGCCGGTGTGGTTCAGGTCTTCGCGTTTGAGGAAGATCCGCACTCCCCCGGCGTGTTCGGCAAAGCGCTTGGCCTCCGTC
>DATCVX010000340.1:0-10564 GCA_036566705.1 Arthrobacter sp.
GACCATCAGCAACTGCTCGAACAACTACGGCCCGTACCAGCACGTGGAGAAGTTCATTCCGCGCCAGATCACCAACGTGATCGACGGGATCCGGCCCAAGCTGTACGGCAAGGGCGAGAACGTGCGTGACTGGATCCACGCCAACGACCACTCCTCCGCGGTGCTGGCCATCATCGCCAAGGGCCGGATCGGGGAGACCTACCTGATCGGTGCCGACGGGGAGAAGAACAACAAGGACGTCGTGGAGCTGATCCTCAAGCACATGGGCCAGTCCCCGGACGCCTACGACCACGTGGTGGACCGCCCCGGCCATGACCTGCGCTACGCGATCGACTCCACCAAGCTCCGCGACGAGCTCGGCTGGGAGCCGAAGTTCTCCAACTTCGACGCCGGCATCGAGGACACCATCGCCTGGTACCGCGACAACGAGGACTGGTGGCGGCCGCAGAAGGCCCAGACCGAAGCCAAATACAAAGAACAGGGCCAGTAGGACATGACGATCGAGTTCTCGAAGAAGCTCGCCGCCCACGAAACGCCCATTCCCGGCGTCGTCCTTTACGATTTGCCGGTTCATGGTGATAACCGGGGCTGGTTCAAGGAGAACTGGCAGCGGGAAAAAATGCTGGCCCTGGGCCTGCCTGACTTCCGGCCGGTCCAGAACAACATCTCTTTCAATGAGAAGGCCGGCACGACCCGGGGAATCCACGCCGAACCGTGGGACAAATTCATCTCGGTCGCCACCGGGAAAATCTTCGGCGCCTGGGTTGACCTGCGCGAAGGACCTTCCTTTGGCGCCGTCTTTACCGCTGTCATGGATCCCAGCCAGGCTATTTTCATTCCCAGGGGGGTGGGCAACGCATTCCAGACGCTGGAGGACAATACGGCCTACACCTACCTCGTCAACGACCACTGGTCAGCCGACGCGCAGGGCCAGTACACGTTCCTGAACCTCGCCGACGAGACAGCTGCCATCGAATGGCCCGTACCGCTTGATCAGGCCGAACTTTCGGACAAGGACAAGGCCCACCCGCGCCTGGGTGATGTTGTACCCATGCCTGCGAAGAAGATCCTGGTCCTGGGGGCCGATGGCCAGCTGGGCCGGGCGCTGCGAGAGCTGTACGACGGCGACACCTCCGTTGAGTTCGCCGCCCGCGGCGACTTCGACATCACCAATGCCGAGTCGTATGCCCGGAAGAACTGGAAGAACTACTCAGCCATTATCAACGCCGCGGCCTATACCGCCGTCGACCAGGCCGAGACTGCAGAGGGCCGGGCAGCCGCCTGGCGGATCAACGTCACCGCAGTCGCGCACCTGGCCCGGACCGCGGTCGAACAGGACCTGACGCTGGTGCATGTCTCCTCCGACTACGTCTTTGACGGAACGGAAGCTGACCACCATGAGGACGAGCCGTTCTCGCCGTTGGGGGTGTACGGTCAGTCCAAGGCTGCCGGCGACGCCGTGGTGGGCGTAGTGCCCCGCCATTACATCGTCCGCACGAGTTGGGTCATCGGCGAAGGCAACAACTTCGTCCGGACCATGTCCTCCCTTGCAAGCCGGGGGATTGCGCCATCCGTGGTCAACGATCAGATCGGGAGGCTCAGCTTTACGCGGGACATCGCTGCCGGTATCCGGCACCTTTTGGATGCCGGTGCCGAATACGGGGTCTATAACCTCAGCAACGACGGCGAACCGCAGTCCTGGGCGGACATCGCTGCAGATGTGTACGAGCTCAGCGGCGCCTCCAGTGATGACGTGACCGGTGTCAGCACGGAGGAATATTTCAAGGGCAAGGCTGCTGCGCCACGTCCCCTGAACAGCGTCCTCGACCTGAGCAGGATCAAGGCAACGGGCTTCGCCCCGGTTTCAGCTGCCGAACGGCTGAAGGAATACCTCAAGTCCTGATCCGCCGCAGAGAAACGCCGTTGGCCATCCAAACATTCGGATGGCCAACGGCGTTTTCCTTTGGTGCGTATTACTTGGCTGGGATCGCGATACGGGCAGCGGGCCTGCGCCTGGGGAAGAACCTGCGGCCAGGAAAGAGATAGCCGAACAGCATATGCGCCGCGACGAGAAGGGCGGCAGTGTAAAGGATGGTGAGTCCTTCCCACGTGAGCGGCGGCTGCCAGCCGGGCACCGTGATCATGGTCTGCCAGTTGCCGTAATCGGGAATGCCGACGACGTAGCGACGCAGGACATACAGGAAACCGTACACATGCGCGAAGACAGCTGCCCCCAGGAACAGCCTGGTTATCGATTCAGCCGGACGCCCCCTGGGGAAATGCCTGAACCGGAACGTCATGCCGGCCGCAATGACCGCAATGAGGAAGAGCGGCAGGCTGTACCTGCCCTGCCAGATGAAGCCCACGCTGGACACCAGCACTGCCTGCATGGCCGAGGGGACAAGGACCAGCATCGCAAGGGCTACCAGGAAGGCGATCTGCAAACGCCAGCGGCGGATCAGGAACACAAACAGCAGCACCAGTATCAGCAACATGTTCCAGAACATAAAAACGCCTTGGGGCAGGGACGACTCCAGCCATCCCATGACGCCGATGTACTGGGCCACGAAGTCAAAGGACCGATCCAGCATGGTCAGGAATGCCCGATAGGAAGGGATGTCCCCTGTTGCGTTGGAAATCCCGAGTGGCGCGGCGCCCGCCGAGGGTGGTGCGTTTAGCATCCACACGTTCCAGAGCAGCCCCAGGAAGACCCCGATCGACGTAATTCCGACGGTCAGCAGCACCAGCTTGTTGCGGAATATCGCCGTAACGTTTTTCCACCGGTAGCAGAGGCAGGCGACCACGACTGCGCACAAAAGCCAGACCAACGATACGGAGCGGGTATTGGCCAGGGCAATGCTGGAAAGTCCGACGGTGATCACGGCAGGTCTGACGACCGCCAGTTGATTTGAATTCTCCAAAACCACCAGGAAGCCGCAGAAAGCCGCCATGGTGGCCGCAATCTCCAAGGAGTTCGGGTTGATGCCGCTGGCTAGGAAAAAGACCATCGGCGTCATGGCCACGGCGGCAGCGACGATCGGCCATTTCGGATGGCGCAGCCTGGCCAATGCGGTAAATCCGGCCGCATAGAAAAGCGCCGAGAGCAGGGCGCTGACGATTCGCATGGCAAAGATGGCCGGTGCACCGGACATGAACAGGCTTGGAAATCCGACGATCCAGTAGTACATGGGGTTGTAGAGCCCGGCTGACGTGACACCTATGGTCAGGTAATTGTCGTCAGTGGGGATGCCGGGAGCACATCCGGCCGGTTTGTCCCGCTGGAACGTGAAACACGTCTGGGACTGGAGATTGGCGATGTAGGACGGCACTTGGACGTGAACCCCGTGGCCAAATGACTTGCCTGCCTCCGCAAAGATCTGACCGCGTGCCACGGCAGCGGCTTTGATGGTGTGCACGGGTTCGTCCGGATACGCCATAAGGGGGGTCGCAAGCGACCAAAGGACCGTGAGAAGGGCCAACAGGCCGGTGAGACGCAAAAACGTCCCAGTCGCCGCGCTCGTCCGCTGCGACTGGTCCGCCGGAGTCCCCGGGATGATGCTCCTCATGGTTGCCCTTTCTGGCGCGAGGTCCCCGTTCTTGCGGCCCAGCCGCGGTAGGAGGCTCATGCGGCCGCGTCGATTTCTTCAATGCGGTCCTTGGCCAGTTCCAGCGCCTCTTTGCCTGGCGAGGCGACGCCGGCGAAATAGGTTGAATTACCCTGACCTCCGGCTCCCACGATAAACTCGCCCCAGGACCGGACAAGCCTGCTCAGGGACTCGTTTGCATAGCGGTCACAATAGGCCTGATAAGTAACCAGGGAAAGCCCGTATCCCTCGCCGCCCATGCCGGCGGTTTCGAACGTCACGCTGCCTCCTGGTCCTGATCCTACGGTCCCGAATCCTATGGACAGGTTCAGGGTATCGTCATTCATCCTGACGAATCCCTTGCCGAAGTCCAGCAGTGCTGTGTCAAAGCGCGACCCGATGGCTGATTTTTCGAGGAACGCTATCGAACCGGCTGTGTTGTCCAGCTTGTCCCCGATGTCGGCGTAACTGCTGACCGTTTCCCCTGCCGTCCCGTCGGTCCATTCCATCCCGGGCTGCCCGTCCCAGGAACCTGCAGCAAGGTACTCAGTGGCGGTTTGGGTCAAAACGGAGGATTCCGTGGCGCGGACCGGGACGATCTTCTTGTCGGGGAACTCCGTTCCCGGGTTGATGTCCGTGATCGCGGGGTCGTCCCACGATGTTATGTCGCCGGCGTAAATGGAGCCGAGGACGCTTGGCGTCAACTTGAGGTTCTTGACGCTCGGCAGGTTGAAAGCCACACCCAACGCAACGACGGCGACGGGTACGGAGAATGCCCCGTCGGGGCCGCAGGCCTGCCGTGATTGGGCTATTTGATCGGCTGTAAGCGGGGCATCGATTGGCGCAAAATGCGCCTGGCCACTGTAAAGCGCGTCGAGCCCAACGCTGCTGCCGTCTGGCGAGAAGTTGAGCGAAGTCCCTGGGTTGTCCTTGACCCAGCCGTTCCGCCAGGCCGAAAGTGAGCTGCCCTGGATACCCGTACCCACGGCCGTCAGAGAACCCCGGACCACGGGCGCGTTGGGGGGCCCGGAGCAGCCGGCCACCGCAAAACACACGGCCGTGAGCGCCGCTCCGCCCCACATTCCCTTAAATTTCAATGAAGAACCTCTCAAGTCGAATTGCGCGTTTGCTGGCTGCCGATGCCCCGGCACCGCGGGCGCGCACTTCCACGGACTAGCCTACGTTGCCATCTTTGCTTGGGTGTTGCGACAACCCGCGGCCCCGTCACCAGTTATCCACACCCACCCACAATTTGACTTGGCACCGTGTGGTACCTGCTCTAGCTTTAAGCCAGTTGCACTGCCTCCGCTGGGGGCGGCAGTGGTTTGGGGGAACACATGGACGCTGTGCAAATCGTGGAGGATGAAGTCCGCGAGCTGATCCGCCGGCGTGGCCTGGACCCGTCGCGGCAGGCCGGAGAGGTCCGGCGACTGGTTGAAGCCGCCGTGAGCGACTACGACGAGCGGGCGCTGATGGGACCACTCCCTCCGATTGGTCCATTGGAGGCTGCGCGCAGGTTCGTTTTTGATGCCGTTGCCGGTTTCGGTGTGCTTCAGCCGCTGTTGGACGATCCAACCATCGAGGAGATCTGGCTCAATTCCCCCAACAACATGTCATTTAGGTTGCTTAGCGCGTAAGATTTCAGCCATGGAAGCCGTTGAAGCCTGTGGTATTTATGCCCGTATATCGTCCGATGATGGCACCGCGCTTGGTGTGGCGCGGCAAATTGACGACTGCAAGCGAGAGGCTGAAAGGCGGGGTTGGCCCGTTGCCCAAGTCTTCACTGACAACGACGTGTCAGCCACGAAAGGGAAGCCCCGGCCTGCGTACGAGCAGATGCTGTCAGCCATACAAGACGGCCGAATTGACGCGTTGGTTGTGTACGACGTGGATAGGCTAACTCGAACCCCGGCAGAACTGGAGCGCTTCATTGTTTTGGCCGACCGTCACCACGCCGCATTAGCGTCCGTTGGGGGCGAATTGGATCTCGCAACGCCCCAAGGACGGCTCACCGCACGAATCAAGGGCGACGTTGCCCGGCACGAAGTCGAGCAGATGTCTCGCCGACTCAAGCGCAAATTCCAAGAGAACGCCGAGAAGGGGATCGCCCACGGTGTCACACCCTTTGGCTATCGGCGCGAACGAACCGTAGACGAGCGCGGCAAAGATTCGGGTTACCGGGAGGTCGTGGAGCCAGCCGAGGCTGATGCCGTACGAGAGCTGTATCAAATGGTCATCGCGGGTGAGTCCCTCCGTAGCCTTGCCAAGTACCTAAACGACCGGGGCTTCCGCACAGTCCGGGGCAACAAGTTCCAGGGCAACGTTGTGGGCAACATGCTTCGCCGTCAGCGGTATGCCGGTCATCGCACGCATGCGGGGCAGGTAGTTTGCAAGGGGCAATGGGAGCCACTCGTTAGCCAGGATACCTACGATCAGGTCGTGGCTATTTTGTCCACACCAGGCAGGCGACACTCTCGCGGTCTGGAACCCAAATACTTGCTCTCCGGCATCGCCCTCTGCGGTCGTTGCGGAACGGCAATGCGACCGAACATCAGTGCGAGCCGTCCGCCGAGCTACGTCTGCCCCGGCTGCATGAAGTTGACGCGGAAAATGGAGCCAGTGCACGAAGTCGTCGATGCCGTTATTGTGGCGCGATTGTCACAACCTGATGTTGGCGCGGCAACCGCTCCTAAACCCGACGCTCTCCGGGCCGCACTCGCTGCCCGTGACGCCATTCTGAGCCGGATGGACACCGCCGCCGACAGCTTCGCGTTGGGGGAAGCGACGGCCCGACAGTTCGCCCGCATAAACGACCAGTTGAAGCAACAGCTGGCAGCGGCCGAGCGGACAATCCACGCCTTGCAACCGAACCGGCTGCTGGACGGAATGACGGGGCCGGACGCCGGTGAACTCTGGGCGGCTGCATCCATCGATAGGCGGCGCGCCATACTTCGGACACTCGCGAAGGTCACCATTCTGCCGACGGGTCCGGGCGTGAGGTTTCAACCCGAGCACATCCAGATCGAGTGGCTTGGAGCCGCGTAAACGGCACGTTCGTCAACAGTCTTACTAGCTTGGTCAACAACAACATGTAGTCGTAATATGGGTTTTGTAACTCAATCATCCCGACATGAGGGCAGCGCGTACGCGTGCTGCCGTTGTCGGGAGGCATGTAGTGGCATCGGAAGTATTCAAGGCCCGGTCGGCCGTAGCAGTCGCCGTTCGGAGGGGAAAGCCTTCGGACGACGCACGCCGGGACCTTGCAGCCGCCAAACTGGCGCAGTACGTAGAGCGCGTAGTAGCAGGCGCTCCACCTCTCACCCCCGACCAGATCACTAAGATAGCCGGGCTGCTTCACGCAGGCGATGAAACGCCGTGAGCGCAGAGAAATGCCGCCCGGTGTGGGAACCCGGACGGCAATCAAATGAGGTTCTGGCGGACCTGCAACTCAATGATCCCACCGCATCCGCGCCCCCTCCAAGCGGTCGTCCGTTCCTCTCGGATGAAGATGTTATAGAACGCATCAAGTCCAACGACCTCGATTTTCAAATGTGGCGCAACGGATACCAACGCGGCCTTGTCGAGGGTGCCGCGCAGCAGCGGTTGGATGATGAACAACTCGCGGACCTTGCGGCACGAATCGCCATCTCCCGCGTGGAGACCCAGGCCGAGATTCGGGCCACCATCCAGACCACTATCCGGATGATCGACGTGCTGGCAGCGCGTGAAGCACGGGCCAAGCGGGGTGCGGCATGATTCCCGACTACTTCTCGGCTGAGTCATTCACGAACGACATCACGCCGCTACGCGCCCAGGGCGAGCAGCACCGTGGGCAGGCGCGCATGGCTTACCGGCTCGCGGTCATGTACCGGTCTGAACTTATGTATGTGAAGGGTCTCGGCTGGCTTGTCTGGGACGGCAGGCGCTGGGCGGAGGACGAGAAGGACGCCGCCAAAAACGCTGTTCTAGAGGTCTTGCGGTCTGCGTTATCGGAATCACTTGACGGCGACAAGGATCTCCGTGCAGACGTTCGCAAGTGCGAATCGGCAGCAGGCGTAGATGGCGTACTGGATCTGGCATCAGCACTCCCGGGTTTGCGCGTGGCGATTGACGACCTTGACGCAGACCCCTACCTGCTTAACTGCGCCAACGGGACGCTTGACCTGCGGACCCGTGAACTGCGCCCGCACAACCCTGCTGACCGCATTACGCGCGTGGCGCGCGGAGCATACGATCGCACGGCAGACCGGACAACCTGGGACGCATTCCTCGCTACCGTCCTGCCCGATGATCAGGAGCGTGACTACTTGCAGCGCGTGATCGGACAAAGCGCATACGGCCGGGTCAGAGAGCATTTGTTTCCGGTCCTGATCGGCACGGGCTCGAATGGCAAGGGGACCGCGTACGGTGCCATCACGAACGCATTAGGCGATTACGCAACAATCATCAACCCCAACTTGCTGATGGGCGATCGCGGAGGCGGCGGGCCGGAAATGATGACCCTGCGGGGTGCTCGCCTCGTCATCGGCTCCGAGACCGAGGAAGGCAGGCAGCTAGACGCCGCCCTCATGAAACGGCTCACCGGCGGCGACCAACTCACCGCCCGGAGGCTCTACCAAGAACCGGTGCAGTGGGCACCCACCCACCAACTCCTGTACGTCACCAACCACCTTCCCAAGGTCAAGGGCAACGACCCTGCGGTATGGCGGCGCATCCGCGTCGTCCCATTCGATGTAGTAGTGGCCGAAGCCCAGCGAGACCAGACACTGCCCGAGCGCCTCGAACTTTCCGCCGATGCAATCCTGACGTGGGCTGTTGAGGGGTGGTTTGCCTATGAGGACGCTGGCGGAATGCACGAACCCGAAACGGTCCTCCGGGCAACGGATGACTATCAGACCGAGTCCGATGCAGTGAAGCGGTTCATCAGGGCCGCATGCGTTACCGGGCCGCACATTCACACTTCGACGCGGGAATTGTATGGGGCGTGGGCCAGCTGGGTGGCGGCGGATGGTGCAGAGCCGCTGAAAGAAACCCCCTTCGCCAAGGAACTAGACCGCCTCGGATTCGCCGCTAAGCGGACGGCTGGCGGCATGGTCCGTCAGGGCCTTGGACTGCGCGCCGACGATGAAAACGAAGGGGGCGTGTAGGGTCATGTACCCCTTTTACAAACTCCCTCACGAGAACGTGCTTAGAAAAGTTTCAAAAAGGGGTACACAGCCCTACACAGGTCCGCTCAAAGCCCCGGAAATACAGAGCGGCAGGTGGGAAATGTACCCAAGGGACGCCGCGTATTATGCATCCGTCGTCACGGGCATTTGGTCGTCGCTGCGGCGGGGGCGCCTTCCGAAGATGTCACTGCCGTCATTGCCCATCTGGTGCCCAACCATCATCCCGAAGGCAAGGCAAAGGTTGAACACCGCCACGTTGTACAGGACATCCATAACGATGTGCTCCTGCTTCGTGGCAGCCATGGATAGGCACATGAATGTGGTAGCCGAAGCCGTGACCATCGCAGATGAACGGATCAGGTGGTTTGCCACGACCATCCACCTGACGCGCCAAGCGTTGTGTGTCATCCGGCCCTCGATCAGCAGGGCAATAACCAGGGTTGGAAACACTTGGGCCACAAGGCCAGCAAATTCAGGAGTCACGTGCATCCGGCCAACATACACCGGGGCCTGACCTAGCAAAGGGAGATCACTAATGTCCGAGTTCGGTAAGCACACAGCAGATGACAAACGCCTGGCCATCGCGCTCGCCGAAGCGCTGGTCCGCCGCCATGGCAAGGATTACTCCGACCTTGCACCGGTCCGGCCCGAAGACTTCGAACGGCTCGCCTCCGCCGCGATCACCGTGCTGGCCTCCCTCGCCAGCAGCGACCGGCTACGCGGGGCAGCGAAGGAACTCGAAACCCTCAGGACGGCAACCATCCAACTGGAAGCAGAAGCCGGGGGCGCACAATGACGGCGAGGCGCGAGCTGCAAAAGAACGACCCCTTTTTTAGGGGCTGGAAAACGAGGATGACCGCGCACCGAACCATTTTTTCCCCCGGTTGGTGACGGTCAGTAGTCCGTCCGGGTAGTCATCGGAGGCCATCGGAATGCTTGAGCGGGAGCTGGACCCGAAGCGGGGCCGTGGCGGCCGTCCGTGGGAGCGGATCAAGGTTCTTATCTATTCGCGGGAGATTTGTTGGATTTGTGGTCAGCCGGTCCGGTATGACGTGCCGGGCAATGATCCGTTGGCACCGTCGGTAGATCATCGGACACCCCTGTCGTTGGGCGGCCATCCAACGGATTTCAATAATCTGGAGTTGGCGCATCGTTCCTGCAATTCCTCTCGTGGCGCGGGAAGAGCTACCGCGAAGATGCACCGGCCACGGTCCCGTGACTATTGATGTCGTGGCTTTGGCTTTGTGTCGGCCGGATTTACGCTGCTTATGAGCGAGCTTTCAGGAGTGCGCGGGGCCGGACGAAATCCACCCCGACGGCGCGAATAGTGGAAGTGAGCGGAGCGGCCGGGCCAAGCCCACCGCCGAAGTAGCAGAGACGGAGCAACCTCCGCCGCCGGGTCGCGTGAGCACCCGGCAGGAAGCGCCAAGGGGCGCGGCGTTGAGGGCCTGTACCGGGTAACACCCCCACTCAATCATTTCCGCGACGCCAGTCGAGCGCCATGCGGATCACATTCAGGAAAGGCCGTGAATATCATGGCAGGCGATATGAAGAACATGATCTGGGAACAGATCGACAAAGGACACGCTGCTATCCGCGCGATCATCGACAAAGCCGAGGCCGCGAACCGCGACATGACGCCGGACGAGGACAAGCGGTGTGAAGAAATAAATGCGTCCCTCCAGGCCAACTATGCGGCGCTGCGGAAAGCTGATGGGTTCGACGCGGATTCGGCGGCGGCGGGTGCGGCGATGCGTACACTCCAGAACCCGGCCGGGCCGGAGAACCGTGGCGGGGAGTTTGTCTATGAGG
>DATCVX010000341.1:0-8122 GCA_036566705.1 Arthrobacter sp.
CAACCTTCGGCACGGCCAACGAGGACAACGCCCACCTCAGCAAGAGCGACAGCAAAGCCGTACGACGGCGGTCGCTCGCCCTGCTGGCCTCCCTGATCCGTCCGGTGCGGCTCAGGTTCTGGCTGACCATCGCCACCGTTGTGCTGTCCCAGGCCGCCCGGGTGGCCGGGCCGGCGCTGATCGCCTTCGGCATCGACCACGCACTCCCCGCCCTGCAGGCGGGCGACAACCTCCCGCTGGTGCTCACCGGCGTCGGCTACCTGGCGGCAGCCGTCGCGACGGCCGGGCTGACGGCGCTTTATGTCACCTCCACCGCCCGGCTCAGCCAGGCGATGCTCCTGGACCTCCGGGTCAGGGTCTTCCGCCACACGCAGCGGCTGAGCCTGGAATTCCACGAAAAGTACACGTCGGGCCGGATCATCGCCCGGCAGACCTCGGACCTGGAGGCGCTGCGCGAACTCCTCGATTCGGGCGTGAGTTCGCTGGCCTCTGGCATGCTGTTCATGGTCTTCACCGCCGTCACGCTGTTCGCGCTGGACTGGCGGAGCGGGCTGATTGTGCTGGCCGCCGGTGTGCCGATGTACTTCCTCTCGCGCTGGTACCAGAAGCATTCCCAGATCGCGTTCCGTGAATCCCGGGTGGTGTCAGCCCGGCTGATTGTGCACTTCGTGGAGACCATGACCGGGATCCGCGCCGTGAAGGCCTTCCGCAAGGAACGTGAGAACGCTGACCAGTACGGCCGGCTCTCCGAGGACTACCGGCGGGTCACCGTCCGCTCCATCAACCTCAACGGCATCTTCCAGCCCGGCCTGGTGCTGATCGGCAACGTCTGCGTGGCGGCGGTCCTGCTGTTCGGCGGGTTCCGGGTCCTGGGCGGAGACCTCGCCGTGGGTGTGCTCCTGGCCCTCATCCTGTCCACCAAGCGCTTCTTCCAGCCGGTGGACCAGATGGCCATGTTCTACAACTCCTTCCAGAGTGCCCAGGCCGCCCTGGAGAAGGTGTCCGGCCTGCTGGAAGAGGTTCCCACCGTCCGTCCGCCCAAGAACGCGGTGGCGCTGCGGGACGCCCGCGGGACGGTCGACTTCACGGGCGTGGAGTTCCGCTACGGCGACGGCCCCGTGGTCATCCCCACCATGGACCTGCACATCCCCGCCGGCCAGACCGTGGCGCTGGTGGGCCAGACGGGTGCCGGCAAGTCCACCCTGGCCAAGCTGATCGCCCGCTTCTACGACGTCTCCGCCGGCTCCCTCACCCTGGACGGCGTGGACCTTCGCAGCCTCAGCACCACGGACCTGCGCCGCAACATCGTGATGGTCACCCAGGAGGCGTTCCTGTTCAGCGGCTCCGTGGCGGACAACATCGCCCTGGGCAGGCCCGAGGCCTCCCGTGAGGAGATCGAAGAAGCCGCCAAGGCCGTCGGAGCCCACGAGTTCATCACTGAGCTCCCGGAAGGCTACGACACCGACGTCAACAAGCGCGGCGGCCGGGTTTCCTCCGGCCAGCGCCAGCTCATCAGCTTCGCCCGGGCATTCCTGGCCCGGCCGGCGGTGCTGATCCTGGACGAGGCCACATCGTCGCTGGACATCCCGTCCGAGCGGCTTGTGCAGACCGGTCTGGCGCGTCTCCTGCAGGCAACGGCCGACGCCGGCAGTGCGGCAGGTGCCCCCGGCTCCGCTGCTGCGGGCGGCGGGCGCACTGCGCTGATCATCGCGCACCGGCTGTCCACCGTTGAAACCGCGGACCGCGTGCTGGTGGTCCACGACGGCCGGGTGGTGGAGGACGGCACCCCGGCGGACCTGATCGGTGGCGGCGGCCGGTTCGCCGAACTGCACGGCGCCTGGAAGGACTCCCTGGTCTGAGCCGCCCCGAACGCCCGCCGCGCTGCACTGGCATTCCGGTGATCACGGCTGCGATAGCCTGAACCCCATGGCAGATGACATGGAACACGGCGCGATTGAACTCCCCGCGGAGCCGTTGTCCGAGCGTGTCGCGGAGGTGCTGCGCGAGAGGATCATCTCCGGGCAACTGCCTGCGGGCGGAAAGCTCAACGAGCGTGAACTGGCGGCAGACCTGGCAGTGTCCCGCATTCCCCTGCGCGAAGCACTGCCGCTGCTGGAGGCCGAAGGCTTCATCTCCACGGAGCCGCGCCGCGGCGCCGTCGTCCATTCCTTCACGTACCGTGACGCCCAGGAGGTCTTTGACCTCCGGCTCCAGCTGGAACCCCTGGCCGCGTCATGCGCCGCGCGGCGGGTAGCCGAAGGCGCCGACCCGGCCGCGCTCCTGGCGGCCCTGGAGTCCGCCCGGACAGGCGTGACGGGGATCCAGGCATCAGGCCGCAACTCGGACCTGCACGAGGAAATCGTCAAGCTCGCGGACCACCACCTGCTCCGACGCATGACAGGCCTGATGAACGGGCGGGTGCGCTGGCTCTTCCGCCTGACACCGGAGCGTGACACCCCCAAGATGTGGGAGGAACATGCCGAACTGGTACAGGCGATCGCCGAAGGCCAGCCCGCCCTGGCCGCCGCCCTTGCCTCCGCGCACGTTGAGCGGGGCCGCCACGATTCGCTGCCGGTCCTGGCAGAGCGCCTCCCCGCCAGCGCGGAAGCCACCGCACGGCGCCGCCGCCGACGCTGACAGGGCAGACCGCAGCCCGATTTCGCATCCGGACCCCGGATCGGCTATTCTTGTAAAGTTGCTTTTGCAGCGGATCGGGATGTAGCGCAGCTTGGTAGCGCGCTTCGTTCGGGACGAAGAGGTCGCAGGTTCAAATCCTGTCATCCCGACCAAACAAAGAGGGTCTCCCCCAGGGGAGGCCCTCTTTTGTGTTTCCGCATGACAGCAAATTGCCGCCTCCTGTCACAAATACCGGACGGTCCGAGTAGCGGGCGGCAAAGCGGGACGAAGTAAAAGGTTACATTTTGGCAACGGTCACGCCGTCATCCGGGCAAAGGAATGGCCCCGGACCATGGTTCGCATGATCCGGGGCCTCGCCTCCTTTGGTGAGGAGTGATTACATCGGGTCTGGCCAGTTGCCCACGTACGTGGTGTAGGTGGTGTCGCTGTTGTTGTCCTTGACCTTCTTGGACATGGGATCGGGCCAGTTACCTACGGCTACAGATACACCGGTGGTATCAGCGATGGAACCTGCAGACAGGACGGCCGGAGCCGCCGCAGAAAACGCCAGGGCCCCAGCCAGAACGGCTGCGGCTGCAATCTTCTTCAACATATAAGTTCCTCAATACGAGTCGGATTCGTTACAAAGTCAGCACTGTCCTTGTTGACATACATTGTAAAATGTTTTCCACAGGGACTGTCAAGCATTGAGTACAAAGACTGTCCGGAATTAGGAGGAAATCCCGTGGGCAACGGATTCGGGGAGAAGCTCCGGGCGGAGCGTCTCGAACGTGGGCTGACACAGGCTGAACTGGGCAAGGACCTGTATTCCCCCAGCTATATCTCCCTTCTCGAGACCGGCCGGAGGGAACCCACGGCCGAAGTCATCGAGGAACTGGCCCGCAGGCTGGAACTGGCGCCCAAGGCGCTGGAAGCCTGGAGCCAACCCATCTCCGTCAGCGACGCCGAGTACGTCCTCGCCGGACTCTACGCACGCCAGGCCTGGGACCTTCGGGATTACCCGCTCGCCGCCACACATGCTGCCACAGCCGCGCAGATAGCCCTAGAAGGCAAAAACACCAGCGCCTGGTGGAACATGACCTACATGCAGGCCGAGTGCCTGATCAAGCAGGGCAACTGGCAGGAATGCCAGAAGATCATGCAGCACCTGCTTGAGCACCCCATGGCCACCGAGTCGGTGGGCCTGGGCGTGCGCGCCCGGCAGATGCTCGCCGGCATCTGCCAGGGTCAGGGCCAGCTGAGCACCGCCGTGGATCACGCCATGGAAGCCGTGAAGCTTTGCGCGAAGCTGCCCAAGGGATCCACGCTGATCATCGGCGCCCACCGGGCCCTGATCGGAGCCCTGGCCGAGAGCGGAAGGCTGGACGAGGCCTGGAAGTTCTGCCAGGACATGAACGACCAGGTGGATGAGCACTCGATGTCCCAGCTCGCCGGCGAGGTGGCTTGGGTGATCGGCAACGTGGCGTTCATGCGTCATGACTACGCGGAGGGCATCAAGTACCACGAGCGCGCCGCCAGGATGCTCTCCCCCGCCAACGACATCGAGCTCTGGGCGCGGTTCAACAAGGCTTCCGCCGCGGTGCGCCTGTCCTCCGGGATCGTGGAGCCGGAAACACTGTCCTCCATCGAACGTGCCGAGCTGGCCCTGTCCATCGTGGGCGGCAACAAAACGGACCAGCTGGAAGTGGCCTTCATCCGTGCCCGCTGGCTCTACCTCACGGGCGACATCGTGGCCGCCATCAACAAACTCCGGGAAATCCACGCCGAATCAGACGCCCTGGCCAAGCACACCGCAGGCGAGGTTTCCCTACTCCTGGGCAAGTCGCTGAAGGCAGCCGGCGAGTCCGACGAAGCCCTGGTCTACCTCGAAGAAGCGCAGAAGGCCTTCAGCGCGGCCGGCGCCTCGGACCGCGTCCAGCAGGCACTCGATGCGGTACTGGAAATCAGGCTGGCGCAGCAGCGGGCCGCCAAAGCCAGCAAGGCCCAGGCCAGCTAGCCATAGGCGCGCGTTAAACAGCAGCGGGCCCGGCCGGGAGCCGGGCCCACCACTAATGGCTAGGCGAAGGTCAGGCCCGTGAGCTTCTCATAGGCTTCGACGTAGCGGCTGCGTGTACGGTCGACGACGTCGGCCGGCAGCGCGGGCGGGGGCACATCCGAGGACCGGTCCCATCCCGATTCGGCGGACGTCAGCCAGTCCCGGACGTACTGCTTGTCGTAGGACGGCTGTGCCTGCCCGGGCTGGTACGTGGCCGCATCCCAGAAACGGGAGGAATCCGGGGTGAGGACCTCGTCACCGAGGACGATGCCTCCGGACACGACGTCGTAGCCGAACTCCACCTTCGTGTCAGCCAGGATGATGCCGCGTTCGCGGGCGATCTTCTCCGCAGTGGTGTAGATCTTCAGGGTCAGCTCGCTCAGCCGGCCGGCGATGTCATCGCCCACCATGCCCACAACGGCGTCGTAGGTGATGTTTTCATCGTGGTGGCCCACCTCGGCCTTGGCCGACGGCGTGAAGATGGCGTGCTCCAGGCGCGACCCGTCCACGAGGCCCTCGGGCAGCGGGATGGCGCAAACCGTGCCCGAAGCCTTGTACTCCAGCAGTCCGGACCCGGTCAGGTAGCCACGGGCGATGCATTCCACCGGGAACATGTCCAGTTTCTTGCAGATCATGGCGCGGCCCTCCACCGCAGCGGGAACCCCGCCTTCCACGGTGGACGCCAGGACGTGGTGCTCCACGCCCAGCTGGTCGAACCACCACAGGCTCAGCTGGGTGAGGATGCGGCCCTTGTCCGGGATCTCGCTCGTGAGGACGTGGTCGTAGGCGCTGATGCGGTCGCTGGCCACCACCAGGACGCAGTCCTGGCCCACCTGTTCGCGGATGGATTCGTCGGCGGGTTCGTACAGGTCACGGACTTTGCCGGAGTAGACGTGGGTCCAGCCCGGCAGATCCAGGGTGGCCGTGCTGAGGCCGCGCTTCCGGTCCGCTTCCTGCGGGGAATTCTCGGTCATGTTATGCCTTCGCCTTCGTCACGGGCAGGGATCCGGTGGCGCTGGACGACACCTTGATCTCGCCGCGGGCGGCCTTGCGGCCGATGTCTGTCCGGAACTGGGAGCCTTCCAGCTGAACCAGCTCCACGCCGTCGTACGCCCTTTCACGGGCCTCCACGAGGTCGCTGCCGAGGGCAACCACGGCGAGCACGCGGCCGCCTGCGGAGACCACCTTGCCTTCGTCGTCGAACGTGGTGCCGGCGTGGATCACGTGTACGCCGTCCAGCTCGTCAACCTTCTTCAGTCCCCGGATGCGATCGCCGGTGCGGGGCGTGTCCGGGTAGTTCTCGGAGGCCACAACGACGGCGACGGCGGTGTCCTTGGACCAGCGCAGCTCTTCCGCCTTGTCCAGTTCGCCCTTGGCAGCTGCCAGCAGCAGCGCGCCGAGGGGGGTCTTGAGCCGGGCCAGGACGGCCTGCGTTTCGGGATCGCCGAAGCGGACGTTGAACTCGATGACGCGCGTACCGCGCGACGTCAGGGCCAGGCCCACAAACAGCACGCCTACAAACGGTGTGCCGCGGTGCGCCATTTCGTTGACCGTGGGCTGGGCCACGCGGTCGATGACTTCCTGCACCAGGCCCTCGGGTGCCCACTCCAGCGGCGTGTACGCGCCCATGCCCCCGGTGTTGGGGCCTTCGTCATTGTCGAAGATGCGCTTGAAGTCCTGCGCCGGAGACAGCGCCACCGTGTTGCGGCCATCGCACAGCACAAAGAGGGAAACCTCGGGGCCGTCCAGGAATTCCTCGATCACCACGGTGCCGCCGGCGTCGAAGCAGGTCTGGGCATGCGCGAGGGCTTCGTCGCGGTTCTTGGTGACCACCACGCCCTTGCCGGCGGCGAGGCCGTCGTCTTTGACCACGTAAGGTGCGCCGAAGGTGTCCAGTGCGGACGCTGCTTCCTCGGCGTTGGTGGCCACCATGGCCATGGCAGTGGGCACGCCGGCCTCAGCCATGATCTCCTTGGCGAACGCCTTGGAGGCCTCCAGCTGGGCCGCGGCCTTGCTGGGCCCGAACACCGGAATACCGGCTTCCCGGACGGCGTCGGATACGCCGGCGGCGAGCGGCGCCTCGGGGCCCACCACCACCAGGTCGACGGCCAGCTTGGTTGCCAGGGCCGCGACGGCTTCTGGATCGTTGCCGTTGATGTTGTGGGTGGGGACCAGTTTGCTGATGCCGGCATTACCGGGAGCTGCATGGACCTCGGACACGTTGGGGTCGGCGAGCAGGGAGCGGACAATGGCGTGTTCGCGGCCTCCGGGGCCGATGACGAGTACCTTCACAGTCTCCAAGGGTACTTCGTGAACCCGGCTGGCTCCTAAGCTGTCTCGGCCCCCGGCCGCCCCCGGAACAATCCCCCGCGCCGTCGGCTACGAACCAAGGGCATGAAGATGCTGATGAAGTGGCTCAAGGGTCCAACCGCCATGGCCGCACTGGCCGGTGTGGTGGCGGCCGCCGTCGTGCTTGCGGTCGCAGAACTGATCGGTGCGTTCTTTACGGCGCGGGCCACCCCGGTGATCGCCCTGGGGTCCACGTTCATCGACTTCACGCCGCCGTGGATGAAGGACTTTGCGATCGCCACGTTCGGCACCAATGACAAGGCGGCGCTGTTTGCGGGGATGGGCCTGACCATCTTCCTGCTCGCCTGCGTGCTGGGTGTGGTGGCTTTCCGCAGGTGGGCCCTCGGTGTAGCCGGGGTGCTACTGATGGGAACCGTGATCGTGGCCAGCGTGGTCACACGGGCCAGCGTCAAGCCCCTGGACGCCATCCCCACCGTCCTCGGCACACTGGCCGGGCTGGTGGCGCTGCGACTGCTGATTGCTCCGTTGTGGCGGACCACGGCCTGGCCTGATGCCCCGGCGGACACCGCGGCAAAGGAACCAGAGCGCCCTGCCACCAGCCGCCGCAGGTTCTTCGCCGCCGCAGGCATCACCGCGGCGGCCGCCGGAATCGCCGCCACCGGCGGCCGGCTCCTCAGCGCCGCCCGCAGCAATATCGCGCAGGCCCGCGAATCCCTCACACTGCCTGCACCGGTGAAGGCTGCCGCGGCCGTCCCTGCCGGCGTGCAGTCACCCGTGGCCGGCGTGACCCCCTGGGTCACCCCCAACGGCGACTTCTACCGGATTGACACGGCCCTCAGCGTTCCCGAAATCAACGCTGACGACTGGGAACTCCGGGTCCACGGCCTGGTCGAGGAAGAAGTCCGCCTCACGTTCGCGGACCTGCTCGACGCCGACCTCATCGAATCGCACGTCACGCTCACCTGCGTTTCCAATCCCGTGGGCGGCAACCTCGCCGGCAACGCCAAATGGCTGGGGCTGCCCATCCGCGAGGTCCTCAAGCGGGCACGTCCCAAGGACGGCGCGGACATGGTGCTTTCCACCTCCATCGACGGTTTCAGCGCCTCCACTCCGCTGGAAGTGCTGCAGGATGACCGCGAC
>DATCVX010000342.1:0-1935 GCA_036566705.1 Arthrobacter sp.
CTGGTGCGAGGTGACCGGCGGAGTATGGCCGAGGCCGTCGCGCAGGACTGCTGCGACGGTGGCGGCCAGTGCGAGGAGGAGCAGTACAGCGATGATGATTCCGAAGATTTCCATGACTCAATGCTGCTCTCGACGCCGACCAACCAACAGTGGCAGAAATGCCCAAAAAGCTATAATTTCTGCCATAATTGAAGCATGCTGAAATCAGTGGCAGTCATCGTGGTTCCCAACTTCTCGATCTTCGAGTTCGCCACCGCATGCGAGGTGTTTGGCATCGACAGATCTGAACGCGGCGGCAACGTTCCGGCGTTCGACTTCCGCGTCTGCACGCCTGAGCCGGGAGACGTCAGGCTCAAGTCGGGCCTGTCCATGAACGTCCCCTTAGGCCTGGAAGCTACTGCGGATGCGGACCTGGTGATCATGGCGCCGTACGGGCGGGACAACGACGTTCCCGAGTCGGTGATGGAGGCGCTGCGCGCCGCGGACGCGCGGGGAGCCTGGGTGATGTCCATTTGCTCGGGAGCCTTCGCCCTGGCCCGTGCCGGGCTTCTCAATGGCCGGCGCTGCACCACCCACTGGCACTACTCGCATGAACTCGCGAGCCGGTATCCGGACGTGCAGGTGGACGAGAACGTCCTCTACGTCCAGGACGGAAACATCATCACCAGCGCAGGCACGGCATCGGGGATTGACGCCTGCCTCCATCTGGTGCGCGTGGAGCTTGGTGCGAACGTGGCGGCCACCATTGCGCGGGACATGGTGGTGCCGCCGCACCGCGACGGCGGCCAGGCGCAGTTCATCGACCGGCCCATGCCCACTTGCGGATCCGCGCCGATGGAGGCGCTGCTGCGCTGGATGGTGCAGAACCTGGACCGCGAGCACACGGTCAATGAGCTCGCCGCCCGCGTGCACATGTCGGCCAGGACGTTCGCGCGCCGCTTCCGTTCGGAGACGGGGGCAACCCCGGCCGCGTGGCTCAATTCCCAGCGAGTCCTCCGGGCCCAGGAGCTGCTCGAATCCACAGACCTCAACATCGACGAAGTGGCCCGGGAGGCCGGATTTGGCCATCCGGTGCTGCTCCGGCACCATTTCGCCAAGGTGCTTGATACCAGCCCACAGTCCTACCGCCGCGCATTCCGGGGGCAGCTGGCGACGGCAGGTTAGCCGGCCTGGTGCTCTGCTGGCGGCTAGTTCCTACGGGCGCGGCTGGTCCTCAGAGGCTGCGCGGGCGCTGTCCACCAGAACACGCCATGGGCCGGTGACAGCCTGTTCGGGCAGTGCCGCCCGCCTTTGGCCGGCCCGGATCGCGTAGATAAAACGGTCAGCCTGGTTCCCCGCCGCCTCCGCCGCTGCTGCCCTGACGGTCTTGGGAACGGCGTCCCAGGGGCACGCTTCGACAATGGGCTGCCACTGGCTCTTGGCGCTCTGGGTCTGGGCGTGCACTGTCCATACTCGAGTTTGGGCGGCGACTCCGCCGCTGCGCTCCACACTGATCTTCATGGCCGGTCCCGGGCTTTCCTGCAGCCTGGCCGCTGGGTGGACAGCGGCCAGGCGTTCAACTAAAGCTTGACCTTCACAGTTTCCCACGCCTGCCGCACGGCGTCATGCTCCGGGGAACCGGTGCCAAACAGCTCGACGGCGGATGCCGCCGTCGCCCTCGCGAAAACACTGAAGGTGGCCGTGGGCGGCAGTGAGCCGCCGGTGAGCGTCTCGTACCAGATCCGGCCCGGGGACTCCCAGGCGTTGCCTCCGAGGGCCTCCGCGAGGAGATAAAACGCCCGGTTGGGAATGCCGGAGTTGATATGGACGCCGCCGTTGTCGGCGCTTGTGCGCACGTACGAGTCCATGGAGTCCGGCTGCGGGTCCTTGCCGAGGACGTCGTCGTCGTACGCGGTGCCGGGAGCCTTCATGGAACGTAGGGCTGAACCTTCCACC
>DATCVX010000343.1:0-2922 GCA_036566705.1 Arthrobacter sp.
AGAGTGCCAGTTCTTCAGCAAGGGCAGCCACGATCATGAAGGATGGTGTGGCGATTCGACCCGTCTCGATCTTCCTGAGTGTCTCAGGGGAAATTCCGGCCCCGAGGGCCACCTGGACCAAGGTCCGCTCCCCCCGTGCAGCACGGAGCATCTCACCGAGCAGTTTCCCTGCACGGACATCATCTGGGCTTAGTGGAACTCTAACCATCTTCCCAGCGTAGTACCGTTATAATTATAACGGTACTACGCTGGAGGAATCATTGATAGAACTGCTCACGCCCCGGGAAATTGACCAGGCACGTCTTTCCGGACAATTCGTGGCAAAGACCCTGTCGGACCTGCGGGACAGAATCAAGCCTGGAACAAATCTCCTGGAAATAAACGATTGGGCGGCTTCGATGATCCGGACCGCGGGAGCCCGCTCGTGTTATGTCGACTACGCCCCGTCGTTTGGGCGGGGTCCCTTCGGGAAAGTCATCTGCACGTCCGTCAACGATGCCGTCCTGCATGGCCTTCCTTATGACTATGTCCTGATGGATGGGGATCTGCTCACGCTTGATTTCGCGGCAAGCGTTAACGGGTGGGTCACTGATTCCGCAATCAGCTTTGTCGTCGGGGACTCTGTGGCCCCTTTTGACCGGCACATGATTGAAACCACTGAGAAAGCACTCCTGGCCGGTATCAACGCGGCCCGGTCCGGTGCGCGCATTGGCGACATTTCCTATGCAATTGGTTCCGTGCTCGAATCAGCACGCTTCCAGGTCAATACCGAATTCGGCGGACACGGCGTTGGAAGCACCATGCACCAGGATCCGCACATTCCAAACATCGGTAAACCGGGACGCGGTTATGTCCTTCGCCCTGGTCTCCTTTTGGCAATAGAACCCTGGATCATGGACGGCACCAGGAAACTCGTCACAGCCCCTGATGGGTGGACTTTGTGCAGTTCCAATGGCCGCAGGACTGCGCACTCCGAACACACGGTTGCAATTACGGAATCCGGACCGGTGATTCTTACTCAATTGGTTTAAACGCTGATTGGCTCCCGGTGCCTAACTCTCCTGCTGCCGGCGCACCATCTCGGAGATCCAAATCGGGGCGAACGGGGACGTGCAGTTCGATGGCGTCGGGTAGTCCTTGAGGACCTCCAAACGCTCACCGATGTCGATTGCCCGGGCGCGGTACTCGGGGTGCTCGATCCCGATCTGGGCAAGGCAGTGGTTCATCGCCCACTGCAGTCGATCCGGGGCGCCCTGCATTTCGGCTTCGATCATGTCGAGCAACACGGGGAGATCGAGGCCCACCGGCTTCCTCACCACGCGCTCACTGGTCAGCGCCCACCCCGCACTCGCGACGACAGGGTCCGTATCGGCGAACCAGGCCACGCGAAGGTCTTCGGCGTGCGCGCTCTTCTTCACCACATAGTTCACAAGCCAGTCGTGCACCTTGGGCTTGCGGGCCTCACGCAGCATGGCGTCCAGCTCGTCACGCTCGAACGCCTTCGGACGACAGATCAGCAGGGCCAGAAGTCTCGCCACGGTCTCACCCGTTGCCCAGAGCTCCTTCGCGAGCTGATGCTGCGTCTTCAGCCTCTTCGCTACCGCGCGCAACTGGCCCAGGTTCACGCCGTGGTCGTCACCGCGTTTCTCGTTCACCTCACGCACCCGGGGGTCCTCGAGCGCGGCCAACTCGGCCATCACCTCGGCCAACGTCGTTCCAACCACCGTCGTCGCAGCCACTGCAGCCTCCTGTCATCGCGTTCGGGATTCAGCCTATGACGGAAGGCTGCCTCCTGTCCTACGCCGGGTGGCCTTCGAATCACCGATTGTGCGCCATTCGATCGCGAGGCGGCAGCATTCCGTTGCGCACGGCTTCGCATCGTGGTAATTTTCCGCTGACCGTAATCCATCGGCAGGAGGTGAGCCCCATGAATGCAGTATCCGCAATGGGTGCTCCCCTGCAGTCCACGATCGCGCGACAGAGGTAGTCGCCACCGGGAGCGCCTAAAAAGGCAATACGCGAAAGGCGACTCCCATGAACACCAAACCCTCTTCATCTCTGCCCTCCAATTCGACGAGGGGCTCCGAACTGCCGAGGCCCGTCCAGGATCAGCTCCAGCCCGACGCCACAAAACTGGCGCACGCCGCCGGCGAGAGGGCGTTGGTCCTCGGGGGCGGTGGATCGACAGGCAACGCCTGGCTGATCGGCGTCATCGCCGGCCTGTCCGATGCCGGGCTGGACGTGACCACGGCCGACCTCACCATTGGGACGTCGGCCGGCTCGACGGCGGCGGCCCAGATAACCGGCGCGGCCCCGGCAGAGCTGTTTGCCGCCATCCTTGCCGCCACGCCTCCGCAACGGAACCGTCCGGTCGGATCCGAACAAGGACGCGGACCAGTCAGGCCGGTGACGGACCACCTGGAGAGGATAAGGAAAATCATCGCCTCCGCCGAGGATGCCGCTGACATGCGCCGCAGGATGGGCGCCGCGGCACTCGACATGGCTTCGGCGTCGGACGGCTCCTGGCAAACACAGTGGCGCGCCACCGTCGCCTCGCGGCTGCCCAGCCAGCACTGGCCGCAACGGACGGTGCTCATCACCGCGGTCGATGCCCATACCGGTGAACCGTTTGTGTTCGACCGGCACAGCGGGATCGACCTGGTGGACGCCGTCGCCGCCAGCTGTGCCAGTGGCCTGCCCTACAGGATCGGGGACAACCGTTACATCGACGGCGGCTACCGGTCCAACGCGGAGAATGCAGACCTGGCCGCGGGATACGGGCGGGTGCTGGTGCTGTCACCGTTCGGCGGCAGATCACTGGCGCCGCTGGAGTGGGGAGTTCACCTCGCAACACAGGTCGAGGAGTTGCGCGCACGCGGCAGCAGAGTGGAGACGATCTTCCCGGACAGCAGCTCCGAACAC
>DATCVX010000344.1:0-2199 GCA_036566705.1 Arthrobacter sp.
TGAATCGTTGGTTCCTGCGTCTCACTTCTTTCGAAGTGGGTAAAAACCATTCTGGTCCCGCAGGTGGGGATGCGCAAGAGCCCCGGAAGAACTACATCAGAGTAGTTCGTCCGGGTCTCTATTCCTGCTTCCGGGACGTGGGCTTCAGTCGAATTGGGGACGCTCGGTCCGGCTCCGCTTGATCTCGAAGAAATGCGGATAGGAAGCCAGCGCCACGGTGGCGTCCCACAGCTGCCCGGCCTGCTCATCCCGCGGGATGCGGGTCAGGACAGGGCCGAAGAAGGCCGTTCCGTTGAAGGCCACCACGGGGGTGCCGACGTCCTGGCCCACCAGCGAAATGCCTTCCTCATGGCTGGCACGCAGCTGGGGATCAAACTCCTCCGAGGCGGCGGCGTCAGCCAGTCCGGCCGGGAGGCCGCATTCGGCCAGGGCCTTGCTGATGACAATGCCGAAGTCCTTCTGCCCGCCGTCGTGGATCTGGGTTCCCATGGCGTCGTACAGCGGCTTGACGACGTGGTCGCCGTGCTGTTCCTTCGCCGCGATGATGACGCGTACCGGGCCCCATGCCTTGTCCATCGATTCCCGGTAGGCCGGTTCCAGGTCGCGGCCCTCGTTCAGGACCGCAAGGCTCATCACGTGCCAGACGGTCTTGATGTCGCGGACGGCCTCCACCTCGCCGATCCAGCGTGAGGTGATCCACGCGAACGGGCACAGCGGATCGAACCAAAAGTCGGCCTGGTTGGTGGTGGTTTCAGTCATGCGGAAGTCCTCTGTGTTGTTCAACGTTTTCGGAGTGTGCGGCCAGTATTGTCAGGCGGATTTACGGCGCTTGGTCACGTGGGGAATCATGGTCGGTTCACCCTTGCTGAGCACAACGTCGGCCGTGATCACCACGCTCGCGATGTCCTCGCGGCTGGGGAGGTCGAACATGACCGGGAGCAGCACTTCCTCCATGATGGCGCGCAGGCCGCGTGCGCCCGTGCCTCTTTCGAGGGCCTGTTCCGCGATGGCGTTGAGGGCGTCCTGGTCAAAGACCAGCTCCACGCCGTCGATCTGGAACATCTTCTGGTACTGCTTGACCAGGGCGTTCTTAGGCGTGGAGAGGATCTGGATGAGGGCGTCGCGGTCCAGGCTGGACACCGTGGTGATCACCGGGAGCCGGCCGATGAACTCAGGGATCAGACCGAATTTCAGGAGGTCCTCGGGCATCACTTCGCCGTAGGAGTCGACCTTGTTGCTGGCGTCGTTGAGCGGGGCCCCGAAGCCGATGCCCTTGCGGCCGGAGCGGGAACCGATGATTTCTTCCAGTCCGGCGAAGGCGCCGGCCACGATGAAGAGCACGTTGGTGGTGTCGATCTGGATGAATTCCTGGTGCGGGTGCTTGCGGCCGCCCTGGGGCGGTACGGAGGCGACCGTTCCTTCGAGGATCTTCAGGAGTGCCTGCTGGACGCCCTCGCCGGACACGTCCCGGGTGATGGAAGGGTTCTCGCTCTTCCGGGAGATTTTGTCGATCTCGTCAATGTAGATAATGCCCTGTTCGGCCTTCTTGACGTCGTAGTCCGCGGCCTGGATGAGCTTGAGGAGGATGTTCTCCACGTCCTCGCCCACGTATCCGGCTTCGGTCAGCGCTGTGGCGTCGGCGACGGCGAAGGGGACGTTGAGGCGGCGCGCGAGCGTCTGGGCGAGGTAGGTCTTGCCGCAGCCGGTGGGGCCGATCAGGAGGATGTTGGACTTGGCGATTTCGACGTCGTCGTGGTGGCCGCCCTCTGCAAGGCTGCCGCTCTTGGGCGCATGTCCGGCCTGGATCCGCTTGTAGTGGTTGTAGACCGCGACGGCGAGGGAGCGCTTTGCCGGTTCCTGGCCGATGACGTATTCCTGCAGGAAGTCGAAGATTTCCCGGGGCTTGGGCAGTTCAAAACTTCCCAGATCGGCGACTTCCGCGAGCTCTTCTTCAATGATCTCGTTGCAGAGCTCAATGCATTCGTCGCAGATGTAGACACCGGGCCCGGCAATAAGCTTCCGTACCTGCTTCTGGCTCTTTCCGCAGAAAGAACACTTCAGCAGATCCGTGCTCTCGCCAATCCGAGCCATATGTGAACCCCTTAGTATCTTGCTGCCAGGCAGCTGTGCACCGTTGCTGGAATCTGGACCGGCCTGGGAGGGCCCGCCGTGACAACATCCACTCTAGGTCACATTCGG
>DATCVX010000345.1:0-6753 GCA_036566705.1 Arthrobacter sp.
GCCCCAGTTTCTCGCCCAGCACAAAGGCCTCGCTGACCGCGATCATGGAGACCCCCAGGATGAGGTTGTTGCAGATCTTCGCGGCCTGGCCGCCACCGTGCCCGCCGCAGTGGACCACACGTTTTCCCATCACCTCGAGCAGCGGCCGGACCTCCTCGAAGTCCTCCGTTTCGCCGCCCACCATGAACGTAAGGGTGCCGGCCTCCGCGCCCACCACACCGCCGGAGACCGGGGCGTCCACGGAGCGGTGGCCTGCCGCGACGGCCAGCGAGGCAGCTTCGCGGGCCTCGTCCACGTTGATGGTGGAGCAGTCCAGGAACATGGTGCCCGGGGCGGCTTCCGCCAGCAGCCCGGGCGCACCGTCCGTCCCGCGGTAGGCATCCAGCACGTGCCGGCCGCTGGGGAACATGGTGAGTACCACGCCGGCCCCGGCCACGGACTCGGCAGGGCTGGCCGCAATGGGCACACCGTGGGCCTTTGCCGCCTCCAGGGCAGCAGGCACCACGTCGAAGCCGGCAACGCTGTAGCCGGCCCTGACCAGGTTGATGGCCATCGGCCCGCCCATGTGGCCCAGGCCCAGGAACGCGATGGTGGGTTTCTCAGACATGGTCCGTCTCCTTTGACTGGCTGAAGGTCTTCGCACCGGCGCCTGCGCTGCCCAGGCCAAGTTCCCGTTCGCCGAGGGAGGCAAAATAGGCCTCGACGTCGGACTCGCCCACCTCTGCGAGTGTGGCTGGCTGCCACCGCGGATTGCGGTCCTTCTCGACCACCTGCGCCCGGATGCCCTCGCGGAAATCGTGCCCGGCCAGGAAGCGCAGCCCCACGCGGTATTCCTGGTCCAGCGCGTCCTCGAGGGACAGCCCCCGGACCCGCCGGAGTGAAGCCAGAGCCACCTTCACGGCCGTGGGCGACTTCGATTCGATGGAGTCCGCCGCCGCCGCGGCGTCACCGCCGGCGGCCCGCAGGCGCCGGACGATCTCCTCGGCGTCGTCGCTCGCGTAGGCCGCATCGATCCAGTCCCGCTGACCCGCCAGTGCCGAGGCCGGCGGTTCCTGGGCGAAGCGCCCGACGGCGGCATCCGCCGTCGAGCTTTCCAGCGCTTCCGCCAGTGCGGGGAGACTCCCGGACGGGACCAAGTGGTCGGCCAGTCCCAGAAACAGGGCATCCGCGCCGCTCAGGTGGGCACCCGTCAGCGCGGCATGGGTACCCGTCTCCCCCGGTGCGCGGGACAGCAGCAGCGTGCCGCCGACGTCGGGCACAAAACCAATGGTGGTTTCGGGCATGCCCGTCCGCGTCCGCTCGGTGACCACGCGGACCGAACCGTGGGCAGAAATTCCCACACCGCCGCCGAGCACCAGGCCGTCCATGAAGGCAACATAGGGCTTCGGGTAGCCGGCAATGAGCGAATTGAGCCGGTACTCGGCGCTCCAGAAATCCGGAGCCCGGCCTGCCTCCTGGATCATGTCCTGGTAGATGGCCACGATGTCCCCGCCGGCGCACAGCCCGCGGTCCCCGGCGCCGCGCACCAGGACGGTGGCCACGGAGTCGTCGTCGGCCCAGGCGGTGAGCTGCTCCAGCACGGCAGTGACCATGCCGAGCGTCAGGGCGTTGACGGCCTTCGGCCGGTTGAGCGTGATGACGCCAAGGTGGCCGCGCTTCTCGAACAGAACCTCTGCCGGTTCCCGCTCCCCCATCAGCTTCCCGCCGGCATCACAAAGCTGGCACCCTGGCGGATCCCGGAGGGCCAGCGCGTGGTGACGGTTTTGGTTTTGGTGTAGAACCGGAAGGCATCGGCGCCGTGCTGGTTCAGGTCGCCGAAGCCGGAAGCCTTCCAGCCGCCGAAGGTGTAATACGCGATCGGGACCGGAATGGGGACGTTGATGCCCACCATGCCCACCTCCACGCGGCTGGCGAAGTCCCGGGCGGCGTCGCCGTCGCGCGTGAAGATCGCGACGCCGTTGCCGAACTCGTGCTCGGAGCACAGCCGGAGGGCCTCGTCGTAGTCGGCCGCACGGAGGACGCTGAGGACGGGTCCGAAGATTTCCTCCCGGTAGATCTTCATGTCCTTGGTGACGTGGTCAAAGAGCGTGGGGCCAACCCAGAAGCCGCCGTCGTAGCCTTCAACGGTGAGGCCTCGCCCGTCAGTGAGGAGTATCGCCCCCTCGTCCACGCCGGCCTGGATGTAGCCCTCGATCCGTTCTTTCGCACTGGCCGCCACGACGGGGCCGAAGTCCGAGTCCTTCGCCAGGCTGTGGCCCACCTTGAGCCCCTTGATGCGGTCCTGGAGTTTCCCCACCAGCCGGTCGGCGGTTTCCTCGCCGACAGGAACGGCCACGGAAATGGCCATGCAGCGCTCGCCGGCGGAGCCGAAACCGGCCCCGATCAGGGCGTCGGCGGCCATGTCCAGGTCCGCGTCCGGCATGATCACCATGTGGTTCTTGGCGCCGCCGAAGCATTGGGCGCGCTTCCCGTGGGCGGCCGCCGTGGCGTAGATGTACTGGGCAATAGGGGTTGAGCCCACAAAGCCGATTGCCTTAACGCGGGGATCCTCCAGCAGCGCGTCAACGGCTTCCTTGTCCCCGTTCACCACATTGAACACACCGTCCGGGACGCCCGCTTCGGAGTACAGCTCAGCCAGGCGCAGCGGCACCGAGGGGTCCCGCTCGGAGGGCTTGAGGATGAAGGCGTTGCCCGCCGCAAGTGCCGGCCCGGACTTCCACAGCGGGATCATCGCCGGGAAGTTGAACGGCGTGATGCCCGCGACCACGCCGAGTGGCTGGCGAAGTGAGTGGACGTCGATGTCTCCGCCAGCCTCGGAAAATTCACCCTTCAGCAGGTGAGGGGCGCCGGCCGCGAACTCCACCACTTCGATGCCGCGCTGGATATCGCCCTTGGAGTCGGCGAAGGTTTTGCCGTGTTCGGAGGACAGCAGGGTGGCGAGTTCGTCCAGGTTCTCGTTCACCAGGTCCACGAACTTCAGCAGGATCCGGCCGCGGCGCTGCGGGTTCATGGCGCCCCACTCCGGCTGGGCCTTCTCCGCCGCGGCCACCACGTTCCGGACTTCCTCGCGGCTGGCCAGCGGCAGGCGGGACTGGACCTCGCCCGTGCAAGGGTCAAAAACGTCGCTGTAACGGCCGGACGTCCCGCCAATTCTCTGGCCGGACACGTAATGGGATAGTTCGCGCACCATGGCTGAATGCTCCTTCGCATGTGATCCAGGTCATCTCTGCAAGCGAATATACTCGGACTTCCTACTAAATTCCAGAGTGCCCCGCCGCCGTCGTCGTCGCATGCTTTAGTGCCGCCGTCGCGGGGCACTTTGACCTGCATCCGGGCCTTGAAAGCGCGTTTCGACGGCGTGTCCGCGCCATAGTGCCCCGTTTCTGCGGACACCGGCCGGGAGCCAGGCGCGGAACCCGGCTCGGCTGTGGCCCTCGGCCGGCGCCCAAGTTCGGTAAGTTAGGAACGTGAAGATTGCTACCTGGAATGTGAACTCCCTCCGTGCCCGTGCCGACCGTGTGGAGGCCTGGCTGCAGCGCAGCGACTGCGATGTCCTGGCCATCCAGGAAACCAAGTGCAAGGACGAGAACTTCCCCTGGGAACTCTTCGAGCGGATGGGCTACGAGGTGGCCCACTTCGGCGTGAACCAGTGGAACGGCGTGGCCATCGCCTCCCGGGTGGGCCTCGAGGACGTGGAGCGGACGTTCCTGGACCAGCCCGCGTTCGGCAAGGAGGGCAAGGACCCCGTCCAGGAAGCCCGCGCCATGGCTGCAACCTGCGGCGGCGTCCGGATCTGGAGCCTCTACGTCCCCAACGGCCGGTCGCTCGATGACGAACACATGCCGTACAAGATCAAGTGGCTTGAATCCCTGAAGACCCACGCCCACAGCCTGGTCTCCGCCGACCCGAACGCCCAGGTGGCCCTCATGGGCGACTGGAACATTGCGCCGTTCGACGACGACGTCTGGGACATCGACCTGTTCGTCAACAATAGGTACACCCACGTCAGCCCGCCGGAACGCGCTGCGTTCCATGCCTTTGAAGAGGCCGGGTTCAAGGACCTGGCACGCGAGTACACGCCCGGCCCCGGGGTCTACACGTACTGGGATTACACCCAGCTGCGCTTCCCCAAGAAGGAAGGCATGCGCATCGACTTCGTCCTCGGCTCCCCCGCCCTCGCCGCCAGGGTCACCGGAGCATCGATCGACCGCGAGGAACGCAAAGGCAAGGGCGCCTCGGACCACGCGCCGGTGCTGGTGGATCTGGCAGACTGATGCTGAAACCCTGGACCGCCGAAAGGGGGAAACGATGACCGGAAACCTCTACCGTGGCCAGGCCGGCCTGCCGTTTTCCTCCACGCTGCGTGTCTACGAACCCCTGGACGCCTTTCCCGAGGACCAGCGCGAAGCCATCCGTACGGCCGGTGCCCGCACCGCCTCCCGCGCGGCCGTGGAAAACGCCGAACTGCTCGCCTCCCTTGGCCGGATCACCCGGGCCGGCGGCGATCCGTTTCCCACCGGCCGCACCGACCTGGTCCGGGTCACCACCACTCCCGGTGTTCCGGGACCGGCGTTGCCGGAAGATGCCCCGGCGGCAGGAACGTCCGACGGCGGCGCTGACGCCGGCTCGGGTGCCGGCGCGAACCCCGTCCTGCTGTACTGCCCCAGCCAACTGGTGCTGAGGGCCGGGCTGGCAGCCAACGCGCTGATGGAAGGAATCCACGGTCCCCTCGCTGAAATGCTGATTCCGGAAGAACAACGGGATAAACACCAGGAACGCATCGACCTCGTCAAGGCCCGGGACGGATCCATCCGCGTCCACACCCGCGCCTCCACGTGGGGCATTCCGTTCAGCTGGTTCTCGCTGTTTATGGAGGGTGACCGTAAGGACGTGGTGGAATCCGGTGGCCGGATCCTCACCGTCCGCGTCTGGACGCCCATCACTGAGGCCATGGAACGCGCACGGTACGCCGTGGCCAACCTTGCCCTCGCGGCGCCTGACCTGGACATGCTGGACGACCTCGCCCAGCTCACCGAGTGGCTGGAGCTGTTTCACGTCAATTCCATGGTGGAGCTGGATTACGGGGCTGTCGCAGACAAGGTGTACCCGGACGAATCACCCATGGACATCCGGCTGGGCATCGAGTGCCTGGCCGAGGGCGACATGACCGGCGCCGCGGCGGCCTACCGCCGCCTGGCCTCCCGCTGGATCCCCATCAGGCAGCTGGCCCGCGCGTCCTAGAATCACGCCGGCACGGGCCGTCTTAGGCGCGTGGCGGCGCCGTCGTCCTCCGGATGATGAGTTCGTGGGGCGCGACGGCGGAGCGCACCGCCCCGGTAGCGCCATCGAGTTCGTCCAGCAGCATTTTGGTGGCGAGCTCCGCCTGTTCGTCCGGACGCTGGCCCACTGTGGTCAGGCCCATCGCGTCGGCGAAATCGTGGTTGTCGATTCCCACCACGGAAAGCTCCTCCGGGACGCGGACCCCCAGCCGCGATGCCTCAAAGATGACACCCATGGCCATTTCGTCGGAGGCGCAGAAAACTGCGGTGGGTTTGTCGCCGGGACGGGCCCAGAGCCGGCGGAAAGCTTCCTGCCCGCTCCGGACCGTGAAATCGCCCCATTCATCCCAGTCCGGGCGGGTGGGCAGGCCCGCGCCCTGCATGACATCCTTGAAGGCCAGGATACGGACCCGGGGGACGTCAAAGTTCAGGTCGGTTTCGTCGTCGCCGTGGACCAGGGCGATGTCGCGGTGCCCCAGGTCGATCAGGTGCCGGACGGCAGTGGAGGCGGCGGCGTAGTCATCGATGCCGATGTAGGCGCATTCGTCAACATGGCCGCCCACCACCACTAACGGGATATCAATTTTTTGCAAATGGTCCAATTCGTCATGGGTGAGGGCCATACACAGCACCAGCAGCGCATCGATCTGCTTGTAGACCATGGTCTTGCTGAAGAGCCGCTCCCGGTTGCTTCCGTGGCCGCCCAGGTTGAACAGGGAGAGGTTGTAGTTGCGGGCGTGGAGTTCCCGGTCGGCGCCCTCAATGGCCTTGGAAAAGAACCACCGGCTCACAAACGGTGCCAGCACACCAATGGTCTTGGTACGGCCGGTGGCCAGCCCTGATGCTGAGGAGGACGCGACATATCCGAGCTGGCCAGCGACCTCGAGGATCTTTTCCCGTGTGGCCGGCGACACCCGGGGCAGTCCGCGAACCGCCCTCGAGACAGTGGCTGTGGAAACTCCCGCAGCGGCCGCTACATCCTCAATGCTGACGCCGCTGTGGCCGCCCCGTTGGGACCTTTCAGATGTGCGTGCCACGGTGTCCCCTCATGTACTCCCTGCAGGCGTCCGCCCCTGCTCCAGTGCGATACCCCCACGCCATAGTATTTTGACCGCCGCCATGCTTCGCAGTGTTACCGCACAAGGTGCCAGCCAACGGCGGACTCACGGGGAGTGCTACCTCCGTTCGGGCAGCCGCTTTCGCAGCCGCACCATTCCGTAGATCGCCAGGAGCGTGGCCAGCAGGCCCAGCGCCCACCAGAGGGCGGGCTGCCCTGTCACTTCCATCCAGACGGTGACCACAACCAGGACCACGGCCCAGAAACCCAGGAATCCGATGATGATGTCAAAATCCTCGCCGGAGCGTGCCAACCGGCGTTCGCTTCCCGCCCCTTTTGACTTCCCGGGGCGGGAAACGCCGTCCGTCACTTGACTGCACCTGCCGTCAGGCCGGCAACGATCTTGCGCTGGAAGAC
>DATCVX010000346.1:0-3569 GCA_036566705.1 Arthrobacter sp.
AAACAACGGGGGCGGGAAATACTTCGGCGTCAGTCATGGTTTCCATTCTTACAGCTACCCGGCGGTAACAACCTACGTTGGCGTAGCTTGAGAACGAGGAGGCAGGATAGGACCGTGAGTGAAGCCAGAGCCATGCAGAACCCGCCGTCCGATGTCGCGGAACATCCCTGGAGCCGCTATGTGGCCATGGGCGATTCCTTCACCGAGGGCATCGGCGACCCCGAACCGTCGAGGCCGGGCGGGTACCGGGGCTGGGCGGACAGGGTGGCGGAGGAACTGGGCCGCGGCCAGAGCGATTTCGCCTACGCCAACCTTGCGGTGCGCGGCAGGCTCCTGCAGCAGATCGTGGACCAGCAGCTTGCCCCGTGCCTTGCCCTGAAGCCTGACCTGGTGAC
Organism: Arthrobacter sp.; assembly: GCA_036566705.1. Classification (GTDB taxonomy): domain Bacteria; phylum Actinomycetota; class Actinomycetes; order Actinomycetales; family Micrococcaceae; genus Arthrobacter. Next base: position 396 of record DATCVX010000346.1, read on the forward strand.
GCTCTCGGCCGGCGGCAACGACCTCATCCGTCCCGGCGGCGACCCCGACGTCCTCGCGGAGCGGCTCGATTCCGTGGTGCAGATCCTGGGCATGGGCGGCGCCACCGTGGTGCTTTTCAACGGCCCGGACACCGGGTCCTCGGTCCTTGGCCGGATCCGGAGCAAGGTGGCCATCTACAACGAGAACCTGCGGACCGTCGCGGCGCGGCATGACGCCATCATCGCCGACATGTGGTCCCTGCGGCAGCTCAGCGACCCGCAGATGTGGGACGAGGACAGGCTGCACTTCTCGCCCCTGGGACACCACACCATCGCGGCCATGGTGCTGGACTCGCTTAACGTCAGCCACACGCTGGAGCCCCTGCAGCCCAAGCCGTTGCCGCCGCGCACCTGGCGCGAAGCCCGTTCCGGGGACCTCGTGTGGGCCCGTGAATACTTTGTGCCGTGGGTGGTGCGGCGGCTGCGCCACCGTTCCTCCGGGGACGGGATTACCGCAAAGCGTCCGACGCCGGGACCCGTGTTCGGCCCCGGCGTCCCGCTGGGATCCGGCGAGGGTCCGCTCGGCTCCACCGACGCGGGCCGGCACTAGCAGCGCACGGCCCGGGACCGCGAAGCGTGAGTCAGACGGCAGGTATGGAAGCGGACGCAGTGGTGCGGCTCCGGCTGTCCAGCCAGTTGCTGCGCGGGCCGGCCGCCCCGTCACCTGAGGAAGCGCTGCGGAAGCTGCTGGCTGTCCAGGCGCAGGAGTTTCCCTACGCCCGTTGGAGCCTGGCCCAGCGCACGGAGGTTAATGCCACGGCCGCGCAGGTGGAGGCGGCGGTGGCCGACGGCCGGATCCTGCGGACCCATATCCTGCGGCCCACATGGCATTTTGTCCACCGGGACGATCTCCGCTGGCTCCTTGCCCTGTCTGCGCCGCGTCTTCACCAGGGCAATGCGGGCATGTACCGTCGCACCGGGATCGATGCGGCGGCTGCCGCCCGGAGCGGGGAGGTGCTGGCCGGGGCCGTCGCCGGCGGCAACCATCTGACCCGGGAGCAGCTTGCGGCGCGGCTTCAGGACGCCGGCTTCGCAGGAAAAGGCCTGGGACTTGCCTACCTGATCATGCACGCCGAAATCAGCGGGGTCCTGGTCAGCGGAACGCCGGTGCGCAGCCAGGGCGGCGCGCTGAAGCAGACGTACGCCCTCTTTGACGAGCGGGTTCCCGCCGGACCGGGCGTGCCGCCGACCCGGCCGGAGGCGTTGGCGGAACTTGCCCGGCGCTATTTCACGAGCCGCGGTCCCGCCACGGTCAAGGATTGTGCCGACTGGTCGGGGCTGACGATGGCGGACGTCCGGGAGGGCCTGCATCTGGCCATCGAGGCGGATCCGGAAGTCCTCGGCACGGCGGTGATTGACGGCGTCGTGTTCTATTACGGTGCCGTGCCCGGCACCAGCGGGCCTGACAGCGGACTCCGGATCGACCTGATCCAGTGCTACGACGAATATGTGATGGGCTATTCCGTGTCCCGGCACTACCTGGGCGGCAGCGCTCCTGCCTTCCCGGCGGATGGCTCGCTGCTGCACGTGGTCCTGCTGGGCGGGCGGATTGTTGGCTCCTGGCGGCACACGCTGTTCCCCGGCCGGTGCGAACTGGACATCCGCCTGTTCGATCCGGGCGAACCGGTGCCCGGTTCCCCGCTGGCCAACGCCGTGGAAGAGGCGGTGGACAGATATGGGGCTTTCCTGGGAACCCCGGCCGTCCGCGTACGCACCGGGGCTAAGCTGGAAGGACACACATGAGAGGCGCTACACCGTGAACAGCTTGTTCTTCTGGATCATCATTCTGTCGTTCCTGATTCCGATGGGGATGCGGATGTACCGGAAATCCGTCAACAAGCGGAACCAGGAACAGAGCTTCTCCGGACGCTACCCTGAACAGTTCCCCGGCGGCGGCCAGTTCCCCGGGACACAGAGCCGCCAGCCGCGTGACGGCTACACCCAGCAGGACTACATGAGCGGCGGCTTCCGCCAGCTCGGCGGCCCGCAGCCCCTGCCGCCCGGCCAGCCGCTGCCGCCCATGATGCCCGTTCCGCCCGCGGACCAGCAGTTCCCCCCGTACGGACAGCCTGCGCCGGGCCGGGCAGCGGAGGCACCGCAGCAGCCTGCTGCCCCCGCAACTCCCCCGCCGCCGTCGGCCCCGCAGGGCTTCCGGGCCCGCAAACTCGCGGAACTGGACCAGCAGTACAGCAACGGCGAGATGGCCGTGGAGGAGTACATGAAGCGGCGCTCCGAAATCATGGACGGCTGACCAGCCGGGACAACCCGGCCGGGCAACCCGGCCGGGCAACCCGGTCAGACCAGGAACGCCTTCCGGAGTTGGCTGCCCAGCTGGCCGATCTCGGTGAGGAAGCCGTCGTGGCCGATGGGTGCTTCAATGACGTGGACGTCCACGTCTCCGGGAAGTGCGGCAGCGAGCTCGCGGGACTGCGAGGGGAAGTAGAGCCGGTCCGAGTCCACCGCGGCGACGAAGAACCTGGCGGTTGCCCGGGCGAGGGTTTCGCCGAGGGAACCCCTGCCGCGGCAGACGTCATGGCTCATGAGCGCCTCGGTGATGGCGATGTAGCTGTTGGCATCAAAGCGGCTGACGAGTTTGCTGCCCTGGTGGTCCAGGTAGCTCTCCACCTGGTAACGGCCCCGGTCCCCGAGCGAGGCTGCCTGCAGGGGGGTTTCGGGAGCCTGGGCAGACCGGCCGAACCGGCCATCGAATTCCTGGGCCGACCGGTACGTGATGTGGGCGATCCGCCGCGCCAGGGCCAGCCCGCCCTCAGGGAAGGGTCCGCCGTAGTAGTCGCCGTCGTTGAAGTTCGCGTCCTGGCGGATGGCGAGGGTCTGGGCCTGCGCGAAGGCGATCTGCTCTGCCGTGCTGGCGGCGCCGATGGAGATCACGGCGCACCGTTCCACCCGGTCCGGGTACGTCACGGCCCATTCGAGGGCGCGGGCACCGCCCATGGACCCGCCCAGCACGGCGTACCAGCTGCCGATGCCCAGCTGGTCCGCCAGGCGGGCCTCGGCGGCGGTGCTGTCACGCAGGGTCACCAGCGGAAAGCGTGAGCCCCACGGCTGCCCGTCAGGGGCGGGCGACGACGGCCCGGTGGAGCCGTAGCAGCCGCCCACAATGTTGATGGACACCAC
>DATCVX010000347.1:0-3054 GCA_036566705.1 Arthrobacter sp.
ATCGTCCGCGTAGAAGCGGGAGTTGAAGTCAAAGGAACCGAGCTTGCCCAGGCGCAGCAGCTGCATCACGATGAACTCGATGTTGGTGCCCGGCGCGTGGTGGCCGGTGTCCAGGCAGACCATCGCCTTATCGCCCAGGGCGAGGGTCTGTGCGTAGGAGGTGCCCCAGTCCGGAACATCGGTGTGGTAGAAAGCCGGCTCGAAGAACTTGTATTCCAGGACCAGGCGCTGCTCATCCCCCAGCGCTGCGTAGATCTCCTGCAGCGATTCGGCGAGCCGGTCCTGGCGTCCGCGCATGTCATCCTGGCCCGGGTAGTTGGTCCCGTCCGCAAGCCAGACCTTCAGGTCCTTCGAACCCGTGGCGTGCATGATCTCGATGCAGTCCAGGTGGTGCGCGATCGCACGGCGGCGCACAGTCTCATTGGACGATGTCAGCGAACCGAACTTGTACTCGTCATCCTGGAAGGTGTTGGAGTTGATCGTGCCGAGGCCAACGCCCAGGCCCGCCGCGTATTCCTTCAGGGCGGCGTAGTCGTCCACCTTGTCCCATGGAATGTGCAGGGCAACGGTGGGGGCGAGGCCTGTCAGCTCGTGCACCTTGGCGGCGTCCGCGATCTTCTCCTGCACCGTCCGCGGGGTACCCGGCGTGCCAAACACCTTAAAACGCGTGCCTGAATTTCCATAAGCCCACGAAGGGACCTCGATGGCAAGCTCCCCGAGCCTGCCCAGCGCCGTTGCTACGTCATTCATGATGGGTTCTTTCCGGTCTTTTGTTACTGCGGTATGGGTGGTGTTGCTGCGGCCCGCTGCTGGAGCCGGTCAGTCTCAGCGGGCGGTGGACTCCGCCGCCGCCAGCTGGTCGTCAAGGTTGAAGACTTCCTCGAGGATCTGGAACCCTTCGTCGGGCGCCTGGTCCGGGTTGTTGAACAGTGCGGCCATCTCGGCCTGCCAACGGGCGTTGACCTCGGTCAGCGCCATCCGGGCCCGCACGGCGTCGAAATCGTCGCATTCGACGTAGCCCACGAGGAGCCCGTCCTCGCCCAGGAACAGCGAGTAGTTGGTCCAGCCGGCGTCCTTCAACGCACGGAGCATCTCCGGCCACACGGCAGCGTGGCGCCGCTTGTATTCTTCGATCAGCCCTGGCTGGACCGAGGAGCGGAAACACACCCTCATCTGCGACTCTCCTGAACTTTCCAAACTTTGAATCGTTTCATTGTTACGATTCAAAGTACTCTTGAAGTCAAGTAGGTGTCAAGCAATTTCCAAACCACGATCCGGGACTGCGGAAAAGTGCTTCACACGGCATATAAGCCATGGAGAATTATGAATCGCTCAGCAAGCATCAAAGACGTCGCCAACCACGCCAGCGTTGCCGTGGGCACCGTCTCCAATGTCCTGAACTATCCGGACCGGGTGTCCCAACGGACCAAGGAGCGGGTGCTGCGCGCCATCGACGAGCTGGGCTTCGTCCGCAACGATGCCGCCCGCCAGCTGCGCGCCGGCCAGAGCCGGACCATCGGGCTGATTGTCCTGGACGTGGGCAACCCGTTCTTCACGTCAGTGGTGCGGGCCGCCGAGGACGCCGCGGCTCTCCAGGGCAGCGCCGTGCTGCTGGGCGACAGCGGCCACAACGCCAGCCGCGAATCAAACTACATCGACCTGTTCCAGGAACAGCGCGTGCAGGGACTCCTTATCTCCCCCGTCGGCGACATCACCGAGCGGCTGGATCTGCTCCGTGAGCGCGGCGTGCCCACCGTCCTGGTGGACCGGCTGGCCGACGAGAGCAAATACAGTTCCGTGTCAGTGGACGACGACGCCGGCGGTTACCTGGCTGCCCGGCACCTGCTGGACACCGGCCGCCGTCGGCTCGCCTTTGTGGGAGGCCCCACGTCCATCCGCCAGGTGGCGGACCGTCTGCAGGGCGCGCAACGCGCCGTGAAGGAGGAACCCGACGCCACCCTGGAGGTCCTTGATTCGGACGGGCAGACGGTGCTGGCGGGCCGCAGCGTGGGCAACATGCTGGTGGAGCGCGGCGACCTTCCGGACGGCATCTTCTGCGCCAACGACCTCCTGGCCCTGGGCGTTATGCAGTCGCTGACCATGACGCACACCCTGAGAATTCCCGAAGACATTGCCCTGATTGGCTACGACGACATCGATTTTGCCGTCTCCGCCGTGGTGCCGCTTTCCTCCATCCGCCAGCCCACCGAGGCGTTGGGGCGCACCGCCATTGAACTGCTGGCCGAAGAAGTGGAGTCCGAGAACCCGCGGCACCGCGCCGTGGTGTTCACCCCGGAACTGGTGGTTCGCCAAAGCACAGGCCCGGCGAAGGGTTCCTCCGCCGGCTGAGGGTTCAACTTCGAGCAGTTCTGGAGAAGCCGCCGCGACGCACGCACACTAGCGTGGTTCCTACCAGACCATGACGTAAGGAACCCGACATGACAGAGAAGCCAGACACCAGCACCAAGTCCTACGACGGGTTCGACGCGGACGAACGGGCCGCGATGAAGGAACGGGCCCAGGAACTCAAGTCCGCCTCGCGAAAAAGTGCCGGCGCCGCCAAGCCGGATGGCGAAAGCGATGTGCTCGGGAAGATCGCCGAGATGTCGGACTCGGACCGCGTCATCGCCGAGCGGCTGCACGCCATCATCAAGGACAATGCGCCGGAGCTCGCGCCGAAGACCTGGTACGGGATGCCTGCCTACGCCAAGGACGGCAAGGTGGTCTGTTTCTTCCAGCCTGCGGACAAATTCAAGGCACGGTACTCGACGCTCGGATTCAGCGACCCCGCAAACCTCGACGACGGCAACATGTGGCCCACTTCCTACGCCCTGACCAAACTGACGGCAGCCGATGAAGCGAAAATCATTGAGCTCGTGAAGAAGGCAGCCAGCTAGCGGCCCAGCTTGCCCGGACCGGGCGCCCGGGCTCCCTCGATTTCCTCTTGCCAGTTTGTGCCAACGGTGGGACTCTGCTGGAAGAGCGAGAGGTCCGGGAGTCCCATGGCACAAAGCACCGAGATCGACGGCGTTGCTGTCGATGAGCTGCAGACAT
>DATCVX010000348.1:0-3814 GCA_036566705.1 Arthrobacter sp.
GCGAGTAGCCCCCTTGCGTCGTGTCTAAGCGACGGCGAAGGGCCGGCTCCGGCACCCAAGCCGCCGCTAACGGAGAGCAAACGCGGGCTACTCGCCGAGGACTTCCAGGGCTTCGAGCCATTCGAGTTCCAACGCTTCGCGTTCTCCCGCGAGGTCCTTGAGCTTTTTGTTTTGGTCGGCGAGGGCGTCGAAGTCGTTGTCGTTGGTGCTTTTGACCATCTGGTCGTGGACCTTCTTTTCCTGCTGTTCCAGTTTGCCCAGCTGGCGTTCGATGCGGTTCTTGGCCTTGCGGGCGTCGCGCTTTTCGGCTTCGGAAGCTCCGGACGCTGCGGGAGCGGAGCTGCCGCTCGGACCGGTGACGGGATTGCCGCCGCCGGTGATGGTGGAACCGGCCAGGGCGGATTCGCGGAGCTCCAGGTACTGGTCCACGCCGCGCGGCAGGGCCCGGATCTTGCCGTCGCCCAGAAGTGCCATCTGGTGGTCGGTCACGCGCTCCAGCAGGTAGCGGTCGTGGCTCACCACGACCAGGGTTCCCGGCCAGCCGTCGAGGACATCCTCGACGGCGGCGAGGGTGTCCGTGTCGAGGTCGTTCGTGGGCTCATCGAGCATCAGCACGTTCGGCTCCCCCACCAGCAGGCGCAGCAGCTGGAGGCGCCTGCGCTCACCACCGGAAAGGTCCTTCACGGGGGTCCACTGCTTTTCGTTGGTGAAGCCAAGCTGCTCGACGAGCTGGCCGGCCGTGAACTCCTTGCCGCCGACGTTGAACGACCGCTTCTCCCGCTCGATCACTTCGATAACGCGCAGGTCCTTGACGTCGTCGAGCTCTTTGACCTCCTGGGTCAGCACGGCGGTGACAACCGTCTTGCCGCGCTTGACCTTCCCGGAGCTGGGCTCGATCTCGCCGTTGAGGAGTTTGAGCAGGGTGGTCTTGCCGGCGCCGTTGACGCCCACCAGCCCCAGCCGCTCACCCGGGGCAAGCCGCAGCGTGATGTTGTCGAAGAGCTTCTGCCCTTCGTCACCGCCGAGGAAGTCCAGCGAGACGTGTTCAAGGTCCAGTACGTCCTTGCCGAGGCGAGCCGTGGCCATCTTGCTCAATGCCATCGAGTCGCGCGGCTCCGGGACGTCGGCAATCAAGGCATTGGCTGCCTCGATCCGGAACTTGGGCTTGGCCGTGCGGGCAGGGGCGCCGCGGCGCAGCCAAGCCAGCTCCTTCTTCACCAGCTGCTGGCGCTTGCTTTCCATCACGTTGGCGGAGCGGTCACGTTCGGCACGGGCCAGGACGTAGGCCGCATAGCCGCCGTCGAAGGGGTCCATGATGCCGTCGTGGATTTCCCAGGTCTTGGTACAGACTTCGTCCAGGAACCAGCGGTCGTGGGTGACTACGAGGAAAGCGCCCTGGTTGGCCCGCCAGCGGGTCTTCAGGTGGCGGGACAGCCACGCGACGCCCTCGACGTCGAGGTGGTTGGTGGGCTCGTCGAGCATGATGACGTCGTGGTCCTCGATGAGCAGCTTGGCAAGGGCAACGCGGCGCTTCTGCCCGCCGGAGAGGGCATGGACGTTGGCGTGCCAGTCGACGTCGGACACCAGCCCGCCCATGACCTCACGGATCTGCGGGTTCCGGGCCCATTCGTAGTCCGCCTGGTCCCCGACGATGGCGGCACCCACCGTGAGGTCGCCGTCGAGCACGTCACTTTGGTCCAGGTATCCGATATTGACTTCGCTGCGCTTGGTTACCCGGCCGGAATCCGGCGTGGAGCGCATGGCCAGCAGGCGCATCAGCGTGGACTTGCCGTCGCCGTTCCGGCCCACCATGCCGATCCGGTCGCCCTCTTCCAGTCCGAGGGTGATGCCGTCAAGGACGGTGCGCGTCGCGTACGAAACCGTGAGGTTTTCGCCGCCAAGAAGGTGTGCCAAGGGGACTGCTTTCTACTGCTGAATACGAAAGGGGCTCTTAAAGGAGGGTATCGGAGATGATGCGCGCACCGGGCACTGGCCCGTGCACGGCCCAGGCTGTCAGCCCGTGGTGCAGCAGATCCTCGGCGAGGCTTTCGGCCGCCGTCGGGCTGTGCGCCAGCAGTGCCACCGTGGGCCCTGAACCTGAGACGATGCCCGCGATGGCGCCAAGTGATTCGCCCATCCCCAGGGTGCTGCGGAGGTCCGGAGCCAGCTCGATGGAGGCACGCTGGAGGTCGTTGACCAGGACCCTGCTCAACGCTTCGGCGTCACCGCTCCGCAGTGCCTGCAGGATCTTGGGATCGACGCCGGCAGGCTCGGCCGCGACAAGGCCCTCGGCATCGCGGAGCCGGTCCAGGGTGCGGTAGACCTCGGGGGTGGACAGCCCATAGTCGGCCGCCACGAGGACCCAGTCAGTCTGCGCCTTGGCCAGTGCCGGCGACAGTTCGTCGCCCAGGCCCAACCCCACGGCGGTTCCGCCGAGGAGGGAGAACGGCACGTCGGCTCCCAGCTCCCCCGCCAGGTGCGCCAGTTCCTCCCGCGACAGTCCGCTGTTCCACAGCGCGTCGCAGGCCAGCAGCGTAGCGGCGGCGTCCGCAGAGCCGCCACCCATGCCGCCGGCCACGGGAACCCGCTTGGTGATCTCCAGGTGGACCCCGGTGGCGTGTTCGGAGACGTCCGCCATGATGGCTGCGGCTTTGTACGCGAGGTTGTTACCGTCCAGCGGGATGTCCACGCCGTCGAGGTCAAGGGTGCTGTCCGGGCTGATGCTGACCGTGATGCCGGGGGTTTCCGTGCTCGTGGCGGCGACTTCCTCGTAGAGCGATACCGCCAGGTACACGCTGGCCACCGAGTGGTAGCCATCCGGCCGGAGCGGGCCTACATCCAGGGAGACGTTGACCTTGCCCGGGGCCTTGACCCGGACGGTCCGGGCGGCGAACCGGCCTGCCCTCGTATTCACGCGGTGGCCTCGCGGGCTTCGGCGATCCGGGCGAAGGCCACGATGTCGATGACCTCGCCGCGGGCGGTGGGATCCACTCCGGCTGCCACGAGGCATCGTTCAGCCTCGGCGGCGCCGCCTGCCCAGCCGGCGAGGGCGGCCCGCAGTGTCTTCCGGCGCTGCGCGAATGCTGCGTCGATGACGGCGAAGACCTGTTCGCGGGTGGCAGTGGTGACAGGCGGCTCCCTGCGCGTGAACGCCACGAGCCCGGAATGGATCTTCGGCGCGGGCCAGAAGACGTTCATCCCGATCACCCCGGCTTTACGCATGCTGCTGTACCAGGCCGCCTTGACCGACGGCACGCCGTAGGTCTTGGATCCGGGCCCGGCGGCCAGCCTGTCGGCCACCTCGTCCTGCACCATCACCAGGCCGTGCTGAAGGCTTGGGAAGTGCTGCAGCAGGTGGAGGACCACCGGCACGGCAACGTTATAGGGGAGGTTGGCCACAATGGCAGTGGGTTCCACCGGAAGCGTGGTCACCTTCATAGCATCGGCCTGGACCAGGTAAAAGTCGTCGGCGGCCCCGGGCCGCCACTCGTTGACCGTGTGGGGCAGCTTCGCGGCCAGGACCGGATCGATTTCGACGGCGACCACGGCCTTTGCGGCGTCCAGCAGCCCAAGCGTCAGCGAGCCAAGGCCGGGCCCGACCTCCAGGACTGTTTCCTCAGGGCCGATGTTGGCGACAGATACGATCCTGCGGATGGTGTTGCCGTCGATGACGAAGTTCTGTCCAAGTGTCTTGGTCGGCCGGATTCCGATCTCTTCCGCCAGCCGGCGTATATCGGAGGCACCGAAGAGGGGTGCGGGCGCGGCGGGGCTCGGTTCAGTCACCTAGGTATCCTATCCCGGCACTTGCGAATGC
>DATCVX010000349.1:0-2434 GCA_036566705.1 Arthrobacter sp.
TTCGATCAGCCGAAGGAGGGCTTCGTGTTCATCCACGGAGTCGTGGGCGCGGCCGGGAACAAAGCGGAAGGTGGAGGACCGGAGCGATGCAAGCCGGTTCCAGCCGCGGTGGACCAGGTCAAGGATGTGCTGGTTGGGGCAGTGCTCGAACAGGATGCTGTGGAAGTCCTGGTTGAGCGCGGTGAAGCGGATGGGGTCAAAGTGCTGGAGGCATTCGCGCATTTCCTCATTCACGGCGCGGGCCCGGGCGATGTCCGCTTCCCCGATCAGCGGAGCGGACAGGGCAGTGGCGGCGCCCTCCACGATGCTCAGGGTCTGCATGGTGTACAGATACTCGGTGGGGTCGATCCCGGACACCGTGGCGCCGACGTTCCGCTCAAACTTCACCAGGCCCTCGGCCTCAAGCCGGCGGATGGCTTCGCGGACCGGCACCACGCTGAAGCCGAGGTCCTTGGCCAGGCCGGCCAGGACCAGCCGGTATCCGGGGGTGTAGGTGCCCTCCACGATCCGGGCCTTGACGGCGGCATACGCCTGCTGGGACTTACTTTCGACGGCGGTTTCAGTCACTTTGGGCTCCTTGCCGGCTCTGCCACTCCTGGAAGCGTGCCCGCCATTCGGCGTTCAGCGGGTACAGCCCGTCCACGCTGTGGCCCTGCGCCACCATTTCGGCGATGAAGACTTCCTCGCGCTCCTGGGCGATGGAGTCGTCGGCGAGCTCCTCGGCCAGCGCCGGCGGGATCACCAGGATGCCGTCGGAGTCCGCCACGATGATGTCCCCGGGCTGGACGGTGGTGCCGCCGCAGGCGATGGTGATGTCGGTATCCCACGGGATGTGGCGGCGGCCCAGGACGGCGGGGTGCGGGTTGGCGTAGTACGTGGGCATGTCCATGGCCGCGACGGCGGAGAAGTCGCGGACGCCGCCGTCGGTGATGATCGCGGCCGCTCCCCGGACCTGGGCGCGGAGGGCCAGGATGTCGCCGATGGTGCCGGTGCCCTTCTCGCCGCGGGCCTCCATCACCAGGATTTCGCCCTCGTTCACTGAATCGATCGCGCGTTTCTGCGCGTTGAAACCGCCGCCGTAGGTCTTGAACAGGTCCTCGCGGTTGGGCACGTACCGGAGTGTGCGGGCCAGGCCCACGATCCGCTTCTCCGGACGCGTGGACGTGAGGCCGTCGATGCTGACGTTGTTAAGGCCGCGCTTACGCAGCTGGGAGGAGAGGGTGGCGGTGCACACGCTCTCCAGTTTGGCTTTCAGCTCAGGAGTCAGCACAGGCCCGACGGCGGCGCTTTCGTCGGGTGAAAGGCCCGCCGCTTCCCGCGAACCGTACGCTTCCTCCCGCTGCACGTCGTCGGCCTTGGGCCGGGCACCAAAGTCCGCGAACGCCGTCGTGCCTTCCTCCACCCTGGTGGCCAGCCGGCCGGTGGTGGCCTCGCCGGCGCTGACTTCAACCTCGACGACGTCGCCCGGCTTGGCCACGGAGGCGCCGGCCGGGGTTCCGGTCAGGATGATGTCCCCTTCGTCGAGGGTGAGGAGCTGGGAGAGGTCGGCGACGAGGCGGGCGAAGGGGAAGAGGAGGTCTTCGGTGGTGTCGTCCTGGACCAGTTCGCCGTTGTGCCAGGTGCGCACACGGAGTCCGGCAGGGTCCACCGTGTCTGCCGCGATCAGTCCCGGGCCCACGGGGGTGAAGCCGTCGCCGCCCTTGGACCGGAGGTTGGAGCCCTTGTCCGCGTAGCGCAGGTCGTAGACGCCGAGGTCGTTGCTGGCGGTGACCCATTCAACGTGGCTCCAGGCGTCCTCGAGGCCGACCCGGCGGGCAGGTTTGCCGATGATCAGGGCGATTTCGCCTTCGTAGCCGAGGAGTTCGCAGCCGGCCGGGCGCTCGACAACGGAGGGGGCTCCCGCTGAGCCGGTGGCCAGCGAGGACGGCGGCTTCAGGAAGTAGGAGGGCTGGTCCGGCGTGCGGCCGCGCTGGGCAGCCCGGCTGGGGTAGTTGATATGCACCGCGATGACCTTGCGGGCCGCGGCCAGGATGTGGTCGGTGACCTGTTCCAAGAGTTACTCCTCATCGAGTACGAAATCGTATACGAATCACTATGGACCCGGGCTGCCGGATCCGTCAACACCTTTCAGGGCCGGGGAATTGGCACTTGTCGCGCGACTCAAACCTGGCGTAGAGTTCTGGATCACAGAACAACTTTTCTATTATCGAACGTAAAATTCTATTATCGAACACCAATTCGGCGACATCCAGCCACACAACGAAGTGAGGACATCCCGTGCAGTTCCACCACCACGGCTACGTATCCGGTGACCCTCGGGTCCAGCCGGCTGCCGGCGTCGGCATCGACCGGCCCACTGAGCTTCCCGACGAAGTCGACGTGCTCATCGTCGGTTCCGGGCCGGCGGGCATGCTCGCTGCCGCGCAGCTTTCCC
>DATCVX010000350.1:0-8808 GCA_036566705.1 Arthrobacter sp.
CCGCGCCAGCGCTCCTTGAGCCGCCGGTAGGGCAGCGGTGTTGGCGAGCGATACACCGGTAGCAGACCAGACAGACCATCCCGGTGAGCCGGTGGCCGTTACGGCCGCCGGCGCACTGCCGTGGCGGATCACCAAGGACCGTCTGGAGGTCCTGCTCATCCACCGGCCACGGTATGACGACTGGTCCTGGCCCAAGGGAAAGATCGACGCGGGCGAAACCATTCCCGAATGTGCCGTCCGCGAGATCCAGGAGGAGATCGGGCTGACAGCCCAGCTTGGCATCCCGCTTCCGCCGATCCACTACCATGTGGCGTCCGGGCTGAAAGTGGTCCACTATTGGGCAGTCCAGGTCAACGGTGCAACGCTCCTGCCTGACGGCAAGGAGGTTGACAGTGTGATGTGGTGCCCCCCGGAGAAGGCGGCGGCGCTGCTGTCCAACCCGTCCGACGTCGTGCCCCTCGAGTACCTCATGGAGGCCCACAAACGTCAGGAGCTGGCCACGTGGCCGCTCATTGTGGTGCGGCACGCCAAGGCCAAGCCGCGCTCTTCCTGGACCAAGGCCGAAGGCGAGCGGCCGCTGGCCGCCACGGGCATCAGGCAGGCCCAGTCCGTGGGGCGCCTTCTGCAGGCCTGGCGGCCGCAACGGGTGGTCAGCAGCCCGTGGCTGCGCTGCGTTGCCACCATCGCGCCGTATGCCAAGACCGTGGACGCCAAGGTCAAGCTCGTGGACGCACTGACGGAACACCGGCACGCGCGGAGCCCGAAGAAAACTGCCGGCGTGGTGTCAGCGCTGCTGGACAAACAGCGCGGCGTTGCAGTCTGCACGCACCGCCCCGCCCTGCCCACCGTCCTGGACCAGCTGGGCAAGTCCATGCCGGGCCGCCTGCGCGGACTCCTGCCGGATGCCGATCCCTACCTGGCCCCGGGCGAAATCCTCGTGTTCCATGTGTCGCACCACAGCAAGCAGCGGATCGTGGCCGTGGAACAGTTCAAACCGTTCGACGATTAAGGGCTGGCGATTGAGGCCCGGCGATGAGCTGCTGCTGGCTGCCTTCACTGCGTGGCGTTTTTCGGCTTCACCGCGATGTCATCGGCGGCTGCGGGGGGAGCGCCCCGGTAGACTTTAGCCGTGAGCATCCCTACGCCTTATGAAGACCTCCTGCGCGACGTCATGGCCCATGGCACGCACAAATCCGACCGTACAGGGACGGGCACCACCAGCGTGTTCGGCCGCCAGATCCGCTTCGACCTGGCCAAAAGCTTCCCGCTGATCACCACCAAGCGCGTCCATTTCAAGTCCGTCGCCGTGGAACTGCTGTGGTTCCTGCGCGGTGAATCGAATGTGAAGTGGATGCAGGACCAGGGCGTCACCATCTGGAACGAATGGGCCGACGCCGAGGGCGAGCTCGGGCCGGTCTACGGTGTCCAGTGGCGCAGCTGGCCCACGCCGGACGGCGGTCACATCGACCAGATCGCCGAGCTCGTGGCGAACCTCAAGTCCAACCCGGACTCACGCCGGCACATCGTCTCCGCCTGGAATGTCTCGGAGCTCAAGGACATGGCGCTGCCGCCGTGCCACGCGTTCTTCCAGTTCTACGTCGCGGACGGCAAGCTCTCCTGCCAGCTGTACCAGCGCTCCGCGGACATGTTCCTTGGCGTTCCGTTCAACATCGCGTCCTACGCCCTGCTGACCCACATGGTGGCGCAGCAGGCGGGCCTGGACGTCGGCGAGTTTGTCTGGACCGGCGGCGACGTGCACATCTACGAGAACCACATGGACCAGGTCCTCAAGCAGCTGGAGCGCGAACCCTACGAGTACCCGCAGCTGGTGATCACCCGGAAGCCGGCGTCGATCTTCGACTACACGCTGGAGGACTTCGAAGTGGTCGGCTACCAGCACCACCCCACGATTAAGGCTCCGATCGCCGTATGAGCACCGAGAACACAGCAGACCCGCAGGCTTTTTCCGAGGAACTCGCCGGCTCCGTCACCGGCGTCGGCCTGGTGTGGGCGCAGACATCCGGCGGCGTCATCGGCAAAGACGGCGACATGCCCTGGCACCTGCCCGAGGACCTGAAGCACTTCAACCGGCTGACCATGGGACACCCGGTGATCATGGGCCGCAAGACGTGGCTGTCGTTCCCGGACAAGTACCGTCCGCTCCCCGGCCGCACCAACATCGTCATCACCAGGCAAAAAGGCTGGGGCGAGTCACCCGAGGCGGAGGGCGCCGTCGTGGTTCCGTCCCTGGATGACGCGCTCTTAGAGTCCCAGTTCGTCGACGGAGGCGAGACGGTGTGGATCCTGGGCGGCGGCGAGGTCTTCCGCCAGTCCACCGACCTCGCCAACGTTGCGGTGGTCACCACCATCGACGTGGAGGCCGACGGCGACACGTTCGCTCCCGAGCTTGGCGAAACCTGGGAGGCGGCTGCTTCGGTTCCGCCGGACGGCTGGCTCACTGCCGCCAACGGCACGCAGTACAGGTTCACCAAATGGGTACGGACGGCGGGCTGAGATGCTGAAGAGACCAGAGACCCTCTTTGTCCTGGGGTACATGCTGCTACCGCTGCTGGCCCTGCTGTCCGCCATTGTTGGCCTGACCATGATCCTGGGCGGCAACAAGATCGCCGGGGCCATCGTGCTGGTGGTGGTGACCCAGGTATTCGCCTTCGGGGCGTTCTACGCGCTGCGGCTCCGCAAAGCCGCGGTGCTGGAGGAAAGCGACCGCGGCTGACGCTTGCGGCCGGTGGGGCCGATGGGGAGCACAACCCATCGCGGCCCTATCGCTCCGCTATTAGAGTTGTGCAGGCAGCCTGACGAAGATTTGCTGCGAAGACATTTGGGGGATGATGCCTTGTGGCAGGAAACATGTGGGGCGCCGACGTCGCCGAGCTCCGGACGCTGGCGCAGCAGTTCGGCAAGGCGTCCGACACCCTGCTGCAGCAGTCAACGCTGCTGAGCAACCAGATCAACAACAACCCTTCCTGGAAGGGCCAGGACGCTGCCAGGTTCCGCTCAGACTGGAACGGCAGCCACCGGGCCATGCTCCAGCAGGCGGTCTCCGCGCTCAAGCAGGAGTCGAAGAAGCTGCTGGAGAACGCTGATCAGCAGGAGAAGGCGAGCAATGCGGCGCCTGGATCCGGCGGCGGGCCGGTACCTGGAAGCCCCGGTTCCAGCGGAGGCTCCGGCAACGGCGGCGGGCCCTTCCAGCTGGGTCCCGACTGGCTTGCCGACAATGACAACTCCCCCTTCCGCAAGGGTTGGGACATGTACAACACGGTTAAGGCGTTCCCAAATATTCGGGCCGGCCTCTTCGACTTCCCTCACTTCATCAAGAAGGCAGACTCTTTCGGGGAGTTCTTCTCCAAGGATTTCCGTGACGTGGCCAAGACGTTTCAGGACACAAATCCCCTCAGCCAGTACTTCAACACGTCCTCTGAACTGTTCGATGGCAAATGGGACACCGCACTGGACCTTGCGAAAGGTGGGAAGGCCGCCCAATTCTTTGACGTGGGCGGCAAGCTTCTCGGAGGGTTGGGAGTGGGACTCGACACTTTGGACGCAGTTAACAATTTCGCCAACGGCAACCAGGACGACGACGGAGCGGCCTATTATTCGGGCGCGAAGGCCGTCATCGGTGCGGTCGGCTTTGCGCCGCCACCCATAGGCACCGCAGCCATGGTTGTTTCCGGCGCTTTGGCCATCTATGACAACGTCCCGGGTGTCAAGGAAAAGGTCAATGCCGTTGGCGGGGCCATAGCTGACGGTGCCAAGGCCGCCTGGGAAGGAGCCGGTGATGCAGCTGACAAGGTTGGCGACTTCTTCGGATTCTGAGCACACAACGAGAGGCATTGAATTATGACTGAAGGCACATCAGAGGAAACCGCCTACCCTGACGCCATTGGCTTTGGCTTCGCCGAGATTGCCACACTCGCCAGCATGCGCGGGGGCGACGCAGCGGTGCTGAGCGCAGAGGCCTTGCGGGTTTCTGAGTATTTGGAAAACACCGAGCTGCTAACCGCAGGCGCCTCGTCCCTGGTCGCACGTGGTTTGGCGACAGCGGAAGGGGACGGGGAACTTTCCGTCGCCGGCCCGACCGCTGCCGTTGCCGCCGCACTGTCCTCAGCGACGCGCCGCATGGAAATCTCCCTACTCACGGCCGAGGGCGGGGACAGCGTCGTAGGTATCGAAAGCCAGGACATTCACCTGCTTTTCCAGCCCCGGGCCTTCCTCACATGGTGGGCCATGGCCCAGCGCCCCGACCTTTCCGCTGCCGAGGCGAATCTCCTGGTCATCAAGGAACACCTGCGCATCAATCCCCAGGGCGGAGCAACGCTCCGCCGCCGCGAGGAAGCTACTGGCCTTACCCTTTACGTAAAGCAGGGGCAAGGGTCCTGGACGGTCGGTACGTCCACACCCGCACAGAAGTCCATCTCCGAAAGCACCGGACTGGACGATGCTGCCCTGCTTGCCCAGATCCGCTCCATCCGCCAGGACTGACCGTGGTATTTGACCGAGAGCGCGAGCGGCGGAACGACGCCGTGTATGCCGAACACAAGGAAGCCCTGGCCCGGGGCGAGAAGCGGGTGCTGCGCAGGACTGACACCGGTGACCTCCACAGCTACCCCGGCGATGAAATCGGGTTCTCGCCTGGCCGGGGCCAGGCACAGGTCAGAACCTGGTGGGGCATGGCGATCGTGTCGACGGTTATCGGCCTGTTGTTTATGGGCTCCTGCGTGATGTTCTTGGCCCCGCTGGTGCAAGGCGCGCAACCCTCCTGGGGTGCACTGTTTCCGATGGGACTGGCGGCATTTGGTGTTGTTTTCACGTTTGGCCTCGCCAGGGACGAGTACCGGGCCGCCAAACTCCGCAAGGAACGCGGCGCCCCCAAACCCGGTGGAGGGTACGTATCCTAGCTGCACGCGCTGGCGCCGGCGCCCTGTCCCATCCCGGGCGGGATTCCCTGGTGAGGCGTGGCCCTGCGAGGAACTGAGTCCGCCTGACCGCTTCGGGGAGAGCCGCCGTCGTACGTTGCGGCTGAACCCGGCCGGCGGCGTGACGTAACCGACTGCGCAGTGCCGGTTCCGAAGTCTAAACTGTACGAATGACTACAGCAGCTACTCCGTCCGTTGGACTTGTCGGTTGGCGTGGCATGGTCGGTTCCGTCCTGATGCAGCGCATGCAGGACGAGGGCGACTTCGCCAACATCAACCCGGTGTTTTTCTCCACCTCGAACGCAGGAGGTGCCGCCCCGTCGTTCGCTGATGGGGCCGGCAAGCTCGAAGACGCGTTCGACGTCGACACCCTGGCTAAGCTGCCCATTATTGTCACCGCCCAGGGCGGGGACTACACCAAGCGCGTGCACACCGAACTGCGCGGCCGCGGCTGGGACGGCCTCTGGATCGACGCCGCCTCCACCCTGCGCATGAACGACGACTCGATCATCGTGCTGGATCCGATCAACCGCGACGTCATCGACAAGGGCCTGGTCAACGGCACCAGGGACTTCATCGGCGGCAACTGCACCGTGTCCTGCATGCTGATGGGCCTTGGCGGGCTGTTCAAGAACGGCCTCGTGGAGTGGGGCACGTCCATGACCTACCAGGCGGCCTCCGGCGGCGGCGCCCGGCACATGCGCGAGCTGCTCAGCCAGTTCGGCACACTCAACGCCGAGGTCAGCTCGGAACTGGACGACCCGGCGTCGGCCATCCTGGAAATCGACCGAAAGGTACTGGCCCACCAGCGCACCGACATCGACGCCACCCAGTTCGGCGTGCCGCTGGCCGGCTCCCTCATCCCCTGGATCGACGCCGACCTCGGCAACGGCCAGTCCAAGGAAGAGTGGAAGGCGGGCGTCGAGACCAACAAGATCCTGGGCACCTCGGACGAGAACCGGATCATCATGGACGGCCTCTGCATCCGGATCGGCGCCATGCGCTCCCATTCCCAGGCCCTCACCCTCAAGCTCCGCGAAGACCTCTCCGTGGCCGAGATCGAGAAGCTCCTGGCCGAGGACAACCAGTGGGCCAAGGTCATTCCGAACACCAAGGAAGCCTCCATGGCCGGGCTGACCCCCGTTGCCGCATCCGGCACGCTGGACATCCCGGTGGGCCGTATCCGCAAAATGGAAATGGGTCCGCAGTACATCAGCGCGTTCACCGTGGGCGACCAGCTGCTCTGGGGTGCCGCCGAACCGCTGCGCCGCATGCTCAACATCGCCACCGGGAACCTTTAGCTCCGCCTCGCTCCATACAGCAACGCGGGGTCACTTAAGGCCCATTCCGCACCGTCGGATGGGCCTTAAGTGACCCCGCGTTGCTGTCAGTCTCAGCTGTCGAGGAACGCCAGGTACTGCTCGGCGGCTTTGTTGAAGGTTGCCAGGCCCCCGGGTCCGAGCGGCCTGGCGTCGTCAAAGAGTTCAGGCACGACGGCGGCGCTCCTGGTGGTCCCGGCGCGCGCCCAGGTGCCGACCACCTCTCCCCCGGCAACGACGGTCTTCTTGAACACGCCGTTGCCGCCGGGAACGATCTTGTTGGCGTGCTCCGGCGCCAGGACCAGGCTCCGGTCCTGGTAGCCGAGCACAAACTCGTCGAAGCCGGGCAGCAGGAGGACGGAGCGCTGGCCCGGCACACCGTCGTCGAGCAGTGACGCGGTCTCCGGGGACATCCAGTAGCTGGTGTCGCCGAATTCGAGCTCCACCAGCTGTCCGCTGACCTGTTCAAACGCGGGCCGCACATCGGTCAGGGGGATTTGGGTCCACCACGCGAAGTCACGGATGGTGGCCGGCCCGTGGCTCCGGAAGTAGCGCAGCATGAACTCGGCAATGCCCTCCTGCCGCTCAAGCTCCCGCGACACCGGGATCCACTCATCGAACGCCACCAGCAACTGCTGGTTCCCGGCCAATGGCCCTTGGACCAGCCATCCGTGCCGGCACAACGTCCCGAGGATGTGGATCCCGCGCTGGCCGGTGGTGGGCTGCCCCGCCGCTTCAAACACCCCGAAGAGTTCAGTCCTGCTCAGGGAACCGCCACCCGCCACTCGCTCCAGGGCAACGTCGCGGCACTTTTCGATGTCCGCCCAGGTGATGTCCAGCTCGCGGTGCCTGCCGGCGATACTGCGGGTAAGACGCTCGGCGGTGAGGCCGAGCATCCAGCGCAGGTCCTCGGGTGCCACCAGGTGGAGGGTTCCCCGCATGGGCCAGGAGCGGACCACGCTTCCGCTGTCCAGGGCTGCCCGGACGTCCGTCAGCCCGGAACCGGGAACGCGCAGGCCGATGGCCCACAGCGCCGCCTGCAGGTCCTGGGCCTGGGAGGCCGTCATCCAGCGGACAGCCTCCGGCACAGAGCCCGGCCCCGGTCCAAGAAGTCCTTGGGAGGCAAGCCGGAGCCTGCCCATGACCTTGCTGCTCACGCGCTTCGACGAGGTTCCTGCCATGCCCTCATCCTAGGTTCTCCACGAAGGCCCCAACATGGCTGATCACCTGCTCCCGGGCTTCATGGCCGCCATGGTCCGCGCCCCAAGGCCTGGCGGATAGGGTAGAACCATGACTTTGGGGAGTTTGTGGCAGTTGTTCGCGCGTGAAACAAAAGGGTGGCTGGTGGGAGGGACCGTTTCGGTCCTGATTGGTGTGGCGGTGGGGGTTCCGGCCGTCACCGGGTTCCTGGCAAACGGGGAATCAGAACTTTCACTGCTGCTGTCATCGCTGGCCTTCAGCCTCGGCGGAGGCTACGCCGTCCTCTTTCCCGGGATCCGGGTATGCCGCGGCACACTTCACATCCTCCGCGACTGGACGCGGCACCCGCCCAGCGGGAAGGCCCTCTGGATCCTGTCACACGCCGTTGCCGTCACCGGCCTGGTTGTCTGCATCCTTGCCGGCGGCAGAAATCCATCCCTTCCCGGACTCCTGGTCTGGCTGTTCATGGGCCCCTACCTGGCCCTGACCGGCTGGGCCGCGGCCGTGCTCGGGATGGCGGTGAACGTCCGGCTCGTTGACGGCGGGCAGGCGGACGCTCCCGCCGGCCTCCCGACAGATGCTAGAGCGCCACGCCGATAAGCAGCGGTTCCGGGTGCAGTTCAATGCCAAAGCGTTTGACGACGCCGGCACGCACCTCGCGCGCGACGGCCAGCATGTCAGCAGCGCTGGCGGAGCCGCGGTTGGTGATGGCCAGCGTGTGCTTGGTGGACAGCGAGGCACGTCCGCCCGACACACTGCCGTCCTCCAGCCCGTAGCCTTTGCCGAAGCCCGACTGGTCGATGAGCCACGCGGCGGACAGTTTCACCAGCCCGTCGGCCCCGGCCGGATACCGCGGCGCGGACTCCGGCAGCCGTGACGCCACGTCCACCGGAACGATGGGGTTGGTGAAGAACGAGCCTGTGGAATACGTGTCCCGGTCGGATGGGTCCAGCACCATGCCCTTGGAAGCGCGAAGGCGCAGGACCTCCCGGCGGACATCGTTGGAATAGGCCCGCTTGCCCGGCTCCACGCCCAAGGATCTGGCCAGTTCGGCGTACCGGATGGGGGCGCTCATGCGGCCCAGCGGCAGCTGGAACTCCACCGTCAGCACCACGAAGCGGGGCGACCCGTCGACGGTGGTCTGCTTGAGGATGGAATCCCGGTACCCGAACTTCAGCTCGGAGTTGGTGAACGTCTGCACGGCGTTCCGGGTCCGGTCCCACGTCCGCACAGCGGCGATGGTCTGCGAGACGTCCGTGCCGTAGGCACCGACATTCTGGACCGGCGTGGCCCCCGTGGCACCGGGGATGCCGGCCAGCGCCTCGATTCCGGACCAGGCGTGCAGCACCGCGTGC
>DATCVX010000351.1:0-8887 GCA_036566705.1 Arthrobacter sp.
TTGTTATGACTTCCGTAGCGTGGCGGATCTGGCCACCGCCGATCTATTCGTCAGCGCATCGCGAAGCCAGCTATGAACGTCCCAAGTTACTGTCATGGAACAGATGCCGCCGGGCGATTCAGCCGCAACCGCAGCTTTCGCGCAGCACGATCTTCACGGGCAACTCTCTTGCGATGGGTATGGCGCTCCGTCCGGAGGCCTCGTCGATGAGGATCGATGCTGCTGCGCATCCGAGGGAGAACATGGGTTGCCTGATGGTTGTCAGGGTGGGCCGGCTGACCAGGCCGGCGACCAGGCCGTCGAAGCCGGTCACTGCTACCTGATGGGGAACGTCGATGCCTGCTCGGGAGAGGGCATCCATGTAGAGAAGGGCCTCGGTGTCCATGGAACAGACCAATGCCTGGGGAAGCTCGCCCTTGGCCTCCAGCTCTTGGATCGTTCGGCGTGCATCCTGGGCGGGGTCCTGCTCGTCCGGCGTCGGAATTGAGCGGACTGCCAAGCCTGCCTCAATCATGGCGTCGGTGTAGCCCGTGTACCGGTGCTCTTTGTCGGGGAAGCCGACCGGGCCTACGAACGCGATGTCCCTGAGGTGGTGGTGCTGGATCAGGTGCGCCGTCAGTGACTTCATGGCCGCAGCATTGTCTACTGAAACGCGGTGCAGGCCGTTGTCCTCGATGGGATTCGATAGTTCCACCACCGGAACCTGCTTGGAAATTAGGCGCAGCATGTCTCCAGAGAGAGTGTTCGGGAACACGGCCACACCGTCCACACGGCCAGCGACTTCGGCAATGTCAGCCTCGGTACTGGCGTTGTCGCCTTCGCCAACTATCACGACGTAGCCTCGCCGCCGACATTCCATCTCCAGGCCGCGTTGGACTTCGTCGTGATACAGCGGAAACAGTCGGAAGTCCTCATTTGGATCATCCGGAAAGTCGGTTTCCATCGCTTCCTGTGAAGTGCCGTCGGCTGGAGCGGATGCGGCACTTCCGACTGTCTCAGTTCCGAGGTGTCCAACGCGGTCAAGGGCAAACAGCCCGATTGCGCCAGACTTACCTCGTACCAGGGCGCGGGCACTGGCGCTTGGCATGTAACCCACTTCCCGCGCCGCCTCCACGACGGTTAGGCGAGTGGACTCCTTCACCTTGTGAGGCTGCCTGAATGCGAAGGAAACTGTCGCGATCGAAACACCGGCCCGTTCAGCGACGTCAAATAGGGTGGGGCGCTTGGTCATGTGAACCTCTCTTGTCTCCAAAAGTCTAAACGTTTAAATTTTTTTGGCAAAACCCTTCCTATCCTGTGTCGTGTCGGGTTTACTGGGTAGAAACCTCGGCTGCGAGAACCGGAACATCCAGTCCGTAACGCAAACGTCAGCCCCCACCAGAAGGCCTAACCAGGCGATCGAACTGTGGCTGGCCCCCGCCGTAAAAGATGCCGTCGGCACCGCTGGCCCCGTGCCGCGACTCCTCGGACCCTCGAACCGTCCGGCGGAATACCGAACGGAATCACAGGCCAAGAAGTCGTGTCATTTCAGCGCCACGACCCACCCGGCTGTATCGGCTGAACGGGGTCACCGGCGCACAGCTGCCGGGCCCTGGTCCACGGAGGCCCGATGGCCGCCCCCCTTGTTCCAACAGCGCAGCCATGAGTTCAAGAAAGCAGGAGAGTCAAATGATCAAGTTCCGAAACGCATCGCCGGCTGGCCCGGAAGGGCCGGCCGGCTTCGATCCCTCAGCGGGGCGCGGTCGTGAAATCCATGGTTCGCCCGAGATCGGCCCTGGAGGCCCAAAATGATCGAGTTTGATGGAGTCACCAAAGTATTTCCGGACGGCACAACCGCAGTGGACAATCTGAATCTGACCCTGCCGTCGGGGAAGATTACCGTCTTTGTTGGACCTTCCGGGTGCGGTAAGACGACGTCGCTACGAATGATCAACCGCATGGTCGAGCCCACTTCCGGTCGCATTTTGATCGACGGTGCAGATGTCATGTCCCGGGATCCTGCCGTTATGCGTCGCTCCATCGGCTACGTCATCCAGCATGCCGGGCTGTTTCCCCACCGGACAATCGCGGAGAACATCGCAACGGTGCCACGGCTGCTGGGTGTTAACAGGAGCGATGCCATGCACGCTGCCATTGAGGTGATGGGCCGGGTCGGGCTCCCAAGCAGTTTCGCCACCCGGTACCCTGTCCAGCTGTCCGGTGGACAGCAGCAACGCGTCGGCGTGGCACGGGCACTCGCCTCCGATCCCCCGGTGCTGCTCATGGATGAACCATTCAGCGCCGTCGACCCGATCGTGCGCGAGGAACTGCAGACGGAGTTCCTCCGCCTGCAGCGTGAGATCGGCAAGACCATCGCCTTGGTCACCCACGACATTGACGAGGCAATCCGGTTGGGCGACCACATCGCGATCTTCCGGGAACACGGCCACCTCGCCCAATTCGCCACCCCGCAGCAGCTGCTCGAAAACCCAGCCAACGAGTTTGTGGCCAACTTCGTCGGGCGTGACCGCGGGTTCCGCAGTCTGTCCTTTGAAACTGCGGAGAAGCTGGTCACCGATTCCCTTGACTCACTCGACGACAGAGGGCTCGCTCTCGTCGTTGACGACCACCGGCGACCGGTGGGATGGGCGGGACCCGGTGTCGGATCGATCAGTCACCCTGCCGCCATCAGTGGCACGTTCACCCAATCTGACTCGCTTCGTCAGGTGACGGACGTCGTCATCAGCTCTCCGGTAGGGGTGGCCGTTCGGGTCAACGAAGCCGGTATCGCCGACGGGGTGCTGTCCCACGAAGGGCTATTCGAGCAACTCGCCATGCGCCGCCTCGGGAAAGTCAGGACACCGCTGTGATCCAGTATCTCCAAAACAACCAGGCCGTGGTCCTTCAGGCCCTGCTGCAGCACGTGATTCTTGCACTCGTTCCCCTCGCCATCGGCGTCCTCGCCGCCTTGCCGCTGGGCTATCTTGCAGTCAGATTCAACCGGCTCTACCAGCCTGTTTCAAACCTCACCGGGATTGTCTACGCCATCCCCTCACTGGCCCTGTTCGTGGTTCTGCCCGGGATTATCGGAACCAAGATCCTGGATCCGATCAACATCGTCGTCGCGCTTGCCATTTACACCGCGGCCCTGATGGTCCGGGTGGTGGCAGACGGGCTTCGATCCGTCGATCCGACCGTGACCCAGGCCGCAACGGCGATGGGCTACCGGAGACTGAAGCGCCTGTTCAGCGTCGAATTGCCGATGTCCCTGCCCGTGACTCTGGCCGGTCTGAGGGTCGCAACGGTATCCAACATCAGCATCGTCAGCGTCGGGGCCTTGATCGGGGTCGGTGGCCTGGGAGGCCTCTTTACCCGGGGGCTGCAACTGCACTACCTCGAACCCGTCATCGTAGGCATCGTCCTGTCGATCGCCCTGGCCGCCGTCTGCGACCTGGCAATCGTCGCGCTCCAACGACAGCTCACGCCCTGGACCCGACTGGGAGGTAAGACACGATGAAAAGCACCGCAAGTGATACTCCGTGGTTGTTCGACGGCGCCAACTGGATCATTGGTCCGGAAGGCAACTTTCCAGCCCTCATCGGCGCGCACCTGCAGTACACCTTTGTTGCCCTTGCGATAGCCGCCGTCCTGGCAATCCCCGTCGGGCTATACATCGGCCACACCAACAGGTTTGCTTTCCTGGCAATCAACATCGGCAATGCCGGCCGCGCACTACCGACATTTGGCCTAATCAGCCTGCTGGTCATCATCATGGGACTCGGCGAAACACCAGTCATGGTCGCACTGGTAGTCCTGGCGATCCCTCCCATCCTGACCTCGACATATGCGGGCCTTCAGGCCGTGGACCGTGCCACGGTTGACGCCGCCCGCGGCATGGGCATGCGAAACACCCAGGTCCTGCTTCGGGTCGAAGTCCCCATCGCCCTGCCACTGATTATCGGCGGGTTCAGGAGTGCCGCTCTCCAGGTGATCGCGACAGCGACGGTCGCGGCCTATGTGGGCCTGAGCGGCCTGGGCCAACCCCTCATCTATGGTCTGAGCCTGAATCAATACGATCGCGTGATCGCCGGAGGGGTCCTCGTCGCGGCATTGGCAATCGTCATCGACCTCGCCTTTGAAACGCTCCAGAAATACCTGGTGTCGCCCGGCGTCACGGGACGGGCAATAAGCCAACCAAAGAACCAGAAGAACCAATCCGGTCTCAACGAGACATCCGTCCGGGACGTGCTTCCCGCGACAATAACTGAGAGGTAGTTCAAGACATGTCATTCAAGAAATATGCAGCGGCCGGAGTTGCCGTTTTGATTGGGACCGTCCTGGCAGGATGCGCAGGCAATCCCCTGGCCGCGGACAAGGGCAACGCGTCTTCATCCACCATCGCCATCGGCTCGGCAGCATTTCCCGAAAATGAGTTGCTCGGCGAAATCTACGCCCAGGCGTTGGAAGCCAACGGCATCACCGTCAAGCGAAACTTCAACATTGGTGCCCGCGACATCTACCTCGCGGCCCTGAAAGACGGCTCGATCGACCTTCTTCCCGAATACACTGGGGCGCTCTACTCCTCCCTCGTCAAAGGCGGTGCGCCCGAAGGCGCGACGACCTCGGACGAGGTGTACGCGGCACTTCAGGGTGTCCTGCCGGAAGGCACTCAGACGCTGCCCATGTCCGCAGCCGAAGACAAAGACACCCTCGCCGTAACCCCCGCGACTGCCGAGAAGTACAACCTCAAGTCCCTTACCGACTTGGCCAAAGTCAGCAAGGAACTGACTGTCGGCGCCGGAGCCGGATGGGACGAGACCTATGTGGGCCTTGTAGGGCTCAAAAAGGTCTACGGCATTGACTTCAAAGCATTCAAGGGCCTTGACTCGGGCGGCCCGCTCACTCTTGGCGCACTCCTGGGAGATCAGATTCAGGTCGCCAACATCTACTCCACGGATGCCGCAATCAAGACAGAGAACCTTGTGGTGCTTGATGATCCCAAGCATCTCTTCCACGCCGAGAACATCGTCCCGCTCATCCGTAAGGACAAGGCAACACCGGCAGTTTCCGAGGCTTTGAACGCCGTCTCGAAGGCGCTCACCACCGAAAACCTGACCGGCTACCTCGCCGAGGTAACCGTCGACAAAAAGGACACCGCCTCCGTCGCGGCCAAGTTCCTGGCTGACACCGGCATCAAACACTAACTGCGGTTGCGTCGTTGCTCCGCCCACCCGGGCGGAGCAACGACGCCGCAGCGACAGACACCTTTTCCCGCAGATTGGAATTCCTTGGAAACGACTCCCGAGTACGCAGTTGACCTCATCACCTTCTACCACCCGTCCTTCTGGGGCGTGGGCAGCTACGACGACATCATGGCATTGCGGCACAAGGACCCTGCCGCGCTCTGGACAAAGATCCTTGACGCCCTGACTGAGGCCGGGATGTCATCATTTGAAATGACCTTTCCCCCGGCAGACAAGTCCTCGGCGATTGACGCCTTCGGATCCGTCAAGGGCTTCCGCGACGAACTCACGGCACGGGGACTAAAGCTCAAAAGCAGCTACCACTCCGGTTCGGGCTGGGCACCAGGGGCCGACCTCGGCGCCGAACTGAACAAAGCCGAAGAACTCGCAGAGTTCGTCGCTGACGCCGGAGGCGACACCCTCGTCGTCGGACTGCCCATGCGAAACTCACGGGACGCTACTCCTCCATTCTTTGTCGACGCCAAATTTGCCAGCGCCGTCGCAGACATCGCACACGCTGTCGGAGACGCCACCCAACGGCGGGGCGTCAAGACCGCCCTCCACACAGAAGCGCACTCCACCTTCTGCACCCGCCGGGACATCGATCTGATCCTTACGCTCACAGACCCCGAATATGTGTACTTCTGCCCCGATACCGCGCACATCACCCTCGCGGGCGGCGACGCCATTGATGTCGTCACCCCGCACAGAGAACGCGTCATCATCGCCCACTGGAAGGACGCCGTCGGACCCATGCCCGCGGGCTTCCCGATCAACCATTCGACCATCCACGACCAGCACCAGGACTACATGTGCGCGCTGGGGTCCGGCGCGGTCAACTGGCCCAATTGGGCCAAGTTGTACGAACAGACAGAGGGCCGAGGCGTTCGGCTCCTCGAACTCGATGCGGTCGCAGCGCCTATTGCCGAGATGAAAGCCGCCATATCCTTTCTCGAGCTGAACGGCATCTAGCCGACCCTGGCAGAGCCCCATTTGTCCGCATGGCTCGAGGACGGGCCTGAAGACGTCCCGAGAGCAGTCGCGTGATCCATCCTCGGGCCAAAACCCACGAAAGCTCTTCGCCCGCCAGCACCGGGCGCCGAAGTACCGGTCGAGTGCGTGACAAGACAGCCCATTAAACACCGCAACGACCCCACGGACCCCGCGCCAACGCATCATCGAGCGGCTGGCCCGATAACGCCGGCGACTCCGACTCTTGCCCTCCCCCGGCCGCCAGGCCCGCAACACGGCACCGACTCCAAACCGATACCCAAGGAGAGAACACCCATATGACTTCCCCCGCCCACTTAGTCCCGCTGCACACCTTCGGCAAGGCCGTACCGGAAGACCTTCCCGGCACCATTTGCAGGGTGGCAAAGACCGGCTTCACGGCAGCCGCCAACGCCGGGATCCACGCATGAGCACCGGGCAACCATCAGCAGAGTCCTCCCGCCGGGGGCCGGTGGGCGTCGCCGTCATCGGCGCGGGAAACATCAGCAAGCAGTACCTGGACAACCTCACCGTCTTCCCGGACCTGAAGGTCCACGTCATCGCGGACCTCTTCGAGGACTCCGCTGCCGCCCGGGCGCAGGAATACGGGATCGCCGAATCCGGCGGGGTGGACGCGGCCCTGAACCATCCCGACGTCGAAATCATCGTCAACCTCACCATCCCGGCCGCGCATGTGGAAGTGGCCACCGCCGCCGTCAACGCCGGCAAGCATGTCTGGACCGAGAAGCCGTTCTCGCTGGACCGCGACTCCGGGCTCGGGCTGCTGAAGGCTGCCGACGCCGCGGGGCTCCGGCTCGGCTGCGCACCGGACACATTCCTGGGCGCCGGGCTGCAGACCGCACGGCGCCTGATTGAGCGCGGCGACATCGGCACCCCGCTGACCGCCACGACCACGTTCCAGACCCCCGGCCCGGAATCCTGGCACCCGAACCCGGCATTCCTCTTCCAGTACGGCGCCGGGCCCCTGTTCGACATGGGCCCTTACTACCTCACCGCGCTGGTCCAGACCTTCGGATCCGTGCGCCGCGTCGCGGCCCTCGGGTCCAAAGCCAAGGAAGTCCGCGTGATCGGTTCCGGCCCCAAACTGGGCGAGGAATTCACCGTGGAGGTCCCCACGCACGTGTCCGCCATGGCCCAGTTCGAGGGAGGCCAGTCCTCGCACAGCGTCTTCTCCTTCGAGTCCCCGCGGCAGCGGATGGGCTTCGTGGAAATCACCGGCACCGAAGCCACCATCTCGCTGCCGGACCCGAACTACTTCGACGGCGACATCAAGCTCTGGCGCGCAGGCGACGAAGAGTGGACAACTATCCAGGCCACCGGCCCGTCCAACGGCCGCGGCATGGGTGTGCTGGACATGGCCCGCTCCATCCGGGCCGGTGTTCCGCACCGCGCCACAGGTAACCTCGCCTACCACGTTCTGGACACCATGGTCTCGATCTCCGAGTCCGTCGAATCCGGCGCCTTTGTCGACGTCCAAAGCTCCGCCCCGGCGTCCCATGCCCTCCCCGAGGACTGGGACCCCACCGCTTCCACACTCTAGGAATCAGGCAATGAACACCCCAGAAAGCAAGGACGGCAGCAACCCGGACAACAGGACCCTGGGCGTGGCGATGATCGGCTACGCGTTCGTGGGCAAGGTCCATTCGAACGCCTGGCGGAACGTGGCGTCCTACTTCGATGTCCCGGCCTTCGAGCAGAAAGTGCTCGTGGGCCGGGACGCCGGACAGGTCGCCGCGGCCGCGCAGAAGTACGGGTGGTCCGAATCCGCGACGGACTGGCGTTCCGTCATCGCCAGGGACGACATCCACATCGTGGATATCTGCGCCCCGGGCTGGATGCACGCCGAGATCGCCATCACAGCCCTCGAAGCAGGCAAGCACGTCTTGGGCGGAAGCCGCTGGCGAACACGGTGGCCGAGGCCGAAGCCATGAACGAGGCAGCCGCGGTGGCCCGCGCCAAGGGCGTGCAGTCCATGATCGGGTTCAACTACCGCCGCGTCCCGGCCCTGGCCCTCGCCAGGGAACTGATCTCAGAAGGCCGACTCGGTGCTGTGCGGCATGTCCGCGCCGCGTACCTGCAGGACTGGCTCGTCGACCCGGACTCCCCCATGACCTGGCACCTGAACAAGGAAACGGCCGGGTCCGGCGCCCTGGGCGACATCGCTTCCCACGCGATCGACCAGGTCCTGTTCCTGCTGGGCGGCACGGTCACCGAAGTCTCCGGCCGGCTGCACACCTTCGTGGGCAGCCGCCCCGGAGCGGACGTCCCCGAAGAGGTGACGGTCGACGACGCCGCCTGGGCCACGCTGACCCTCAACTCCGGGACCATCGCCTCGGTGGAGGTCTCGCGGATGGCCACCGGCCAGAAGAACTCCCTCAAGCTTGAGGTTTTACGGGGATAAGGGTTCCCTGCTCTTTGACCTGGAAGCCATCAACGAACTCGGCTTCCAGGACGCCACCGTCCCCGTCAGGGAACAGGGGTTTCGGCGGATCCTGGTCAACGAACCCGAGCACCCGTACATGGATGCCTGGTGGCCGCAGGGCCACGTCATCGGCTGGGAACACACCTTCACGCACGAAATCCGGGACTTCCTGACCGCGATCGACGGCGGCATTCCGCCGTCGCCGTCGTTCGAAGAAGGACTGCGGTTCCAC
>DATCVX010000352.1:0-5212 GCA_036566705.1 Arthrobacter sp.
TCCGGAGGTATTCCCCCACAGCCGTGACGTTTTCCAGTACGCGCTGGCTTTCGATCGCGTGCAGCGTGGCCAGGGCGGCCGCCGTCGCCACCGGGTTTCCGCCGAAGGTGGTGCCATGCTGTCCGGCTCCCAGCAGCGACGAGACCTGCCCGCCGAACGTGAGCAGTGCGCCGATGGGGAACCCGCCGCCCAGGCCCTTGGCCAGGGTGACGGCGTCAGGGACAATCCCGGCATCCTCGCTGGCGAGCCATTTGCCCGTGCGGCCGATGCCGGTCTGGACCTCGTCCAGGATCAGCAGGGCACCGGCTTTTGTGGTCGCCTCGCGGGCTGCCCGCAGGTAGCCGGCAGGGAGAGGGCGGACTCCGGCTTCGCCCTGGATGGGCTCCAGGAACACGGCGGCCACGGTCTCGTCGATGGCAGCTTCCAGGGCGGCCACATCGCCGAACGGGATGTGCACCACGCCGCCGGGCAGCGGCTCGAACGGGGCACGGTAGGCCTCCTTGGCGGTCAGTGCCAGGGCACCCATGGTGCGTCCGTGGAAGGCACCTTCCAGGGCGATGATCTTGGTCCGGGGGGCGCCGTCCGGGCCTGTTGCGTTGCGCCGGGCCAGCTTGAAGGCGGCCTCGTTGGCTTCGGTGCCGGAGTTGGTGAAGAACACCTTCGAGCCCGCCGGGGCGTGCGCCAGGGCCAGCAGCTTTTCGGCAAGCGCGATCTGCGTGGGGCTGGTGAAGAAGTTGGAGACGTGCCCCAGCGTGGCCAGCTGGCTGGAAATTACGGAGGTCACGAACGGGTGTGCATGGCCCAGTGCATTGACGGCGATGCCGCCGAGCAGGTCAAGGTATTCCTTGCCGTCGGCGTCCCAGACCAGGCAGCCGGCACCGCGGACCAGGACACGCTGCGGTGTGCCGAAGACACCCATGAGCGACGTGGAGTAGCGGGCGAGCCAGTCGGCGCCGCTGCTTTGGGAAACGAGGGTGGTCGCGGCGTCCGGAGCAGCGAGCGGAGCTGCACTTTCAGAGGCCGAGCCGGCGATGGGGGCCCGGGTGTGGTCGGGCACCGCGAAGCGGGCGGGGCCCCCATCGCCGGTCGGGCTCAAGCCAACAGATTCGTTCATGATTCAGTCGTTTCTTCGTCGGGGACAACCTGGGTGCCGATGCCCGCGGTCGTGAATGTTTCCAGGAGCATTGAGTGCGGGAGGCGGCCGTCCACGATGTGGGCGCGTTCCACTCCCCCGTCGATGGCCTTGAGGCAGGCCTCCATCTTGGGGATCATGCCCGATTCCAGTGAGGGCAGAAGCTGCCGCAGCTCCGAGGCCGTGAGGGAGGAAATGAGGGAGGACCTGTCCGGCCAGTTGGCGTAGAGGCCTTCGACGTCGGTGAGGATCACCAGTTTGGATGCTCCCAGCGCTTCGGCGAGGGCGGCCGCGGCCGTGTCCGCGTTGACGTTGAGCACCTGGCCGGTGGTCTGGACCTCGCCAGCTGCAGTCTCGACGCCGTCGGAGGCGATTTCCGGGGCAACGGTGGAGATGACCGGGATGCGGCCGGCAGCGAGAATGTCCAGGATACCCTCCGGGTTCACGCCCACGACCTCGCCCACCAGTCCCAGGTCCACTTCCTCGCCGTCAATGACGGTTCCGGTCCGGACGGCACGGAGCAGGCCGCCGTCTTCGCCGGACATCCCCACCGCGTACGGTCCGTGGGAGTTGATCAGGCCCACAAGTTCGCGGCCCACCTGGCCGGTGAGGACCATCCGGACCACGTCCATCGCTTCGGGCGTGGTGACGCGGAGGCCGCCTTTGAACTCCGACTCGATACCCAGCCGCGCCAGCATGGAGTTGATCTGCGGACCGCCGCCGTGGACCACCACAGGGTGGATGCCCACATGATGCAGGAACACCACGTCCTCCGCGAAGGCACGGCGCAGCTCCTCGTTGACCATGGCGTTGCCGCCGTATTTGATCACCATGGTGGTGCCGGCGAAGCGCTGGATCCAGGGCAGCGCCTCGATCAGGGTGCCGGCCTTGCTTTGGGCATCAGTCATGGACGTGGTTTCGCGGGTCTGGGTGTTCATGCTTGCAGGTTCTCCAGGGTGGCTGGTGTAGCTCGGGGATCAGCTCGAGTAGGCGCTGTTCTCGTGCACGTAATCGTGGGTGAGGTCATTGGTCCAGACGGTGGCCTCGGCGTCGCCGGACTGCAGGTCAATCTCGACGTGGACTTCGCGGGGTTCCAGATCCACCAGGCTCCGGTCGTCGCCGATGCTGCCGTTGCGGCAGATCTGGATGCCGTTGATCGCGACGTTGAGCTGGTCCGGCTCAAAGACGGCGTCCGTGGTTCCCACTGCGGAGAGGACACGGCCCCAGTTGGGGTCCTTGCCGAAAATGGCGGCCTTGAACAGGTTGGACCGGGCCACGGAGCGGCTGACGGTTTCGGCGTCCCGCTCGCTGGCCGCGTTGAACGTGCGGATGGCGATGTCGTGGCTTGCGCCCTCGGCGTCACCGATCAGCTTGCGTGCCAGTTCGGCGCACACCTGGGTCAGCCCGGCACCGAAGGCCTCGGCGGACGGGACGGCGCCGGAAGCGCCGGAAGCCAGCAGCACCACGGTGTCGTTGGTGGACATGCAGCCGTCGGAGTCCGCGCGGTCGAAGGTGACCCGCGTGGCGTCGCGGAGTACGACGTCGAGCATTTCCGCCTCGACGTCGGCGTCAGTGGTGAGGACCACCAGCATGGTTGCCAGGCCGGGCGCCAGCATGCCGGCGCCCTTGGCGATGCCGCCGATGCTGAACTCCTGGCCGTCGGCATCGGTGCCGATGAACAATGCTGCCTTGGGGACCGAGTCGGTGGTCATGATGGCGTTGGCCGCCTCAGGGCCGCCCTCGGTGCTGAGCGCCGCCGATGCAGCCTCCACGCCGGGAAGGATCTTGTCCATGGGCAGCTGCTCGCCGATCAGGCCGGTGGAGCAGACAAAAACGTCCGTCGCGGAGATGCCCAGGACGGCGGCCACTTTTTCGGCAGTGCTGTGCGTGTTCTGGAATCCCTGGGGCCCGGTGCAGGCGTTGGCTCCGCCGGAGTTGAGGACGACGGCGTCCACCCGGCCGTCCGAAACCACCTGGCGGGACCAGTGGACCGGGGCTGCAGCCACGCGGTTACTGGTGAAGACGGCTGCCGCGGCCTTGGACGGTCCATCGTTGACGACCAGGGCGAGGTCCGGCTTGCCGGACGTTTTCAGGCCGGCGGTGACACCGGCCGCCCGGAATCCCTTGGGTGCGGTAACGGTCACGGTGCAACTCCCTGCAGGTTAAGGCCGGCGGTCTCCGCCAGGCCAAGGGCAATGTTCATGGACTGCACGGCGCCGCCGGCGGTTCCCTTGGTGAGGTTATCAATGACACAGGTCACGATCACGCGGCCGGTGTGCGGGTCAAAAGCGAGCTGCATGGCCGCGTGGTTGGAGCCCTGGACCGATTTGGTGGCCGGCCACTGCCCTTCCGGCAGCAGGTGCACAAACGGCTCGTCGTCGTAGGCCTCAGCCCACGCCTGCCGGAGGTCAGCGGCGGTGGTGCCCGGCTTGACCTTGGCCGTGGCAGTGGTGAGGATCCCGCGGCTCATGGGGGCAAGCGTGGGGGTGAAGGACACCGTGACGCGTTCCCCGGCGGCGCTGGACAGCCCCTGCTCGATCTCGGGCGTGTGGCGGTGGCCGCCGCCCACACCGTACGGGCTCATGGAACCCATCACCTCGGCGCCGATGAGGTTCACTTTCGCCGCCTTGCCCGCACCCGAGGTGCCGGAGGCGGAAACTATCACGACGTCGTCGGGCTGGAGGAGTCCGGCCGCGAACCCGGGAGTGAGGGCCAGCAGGGCCGACGTCGGGTAGCAGCCGGGGACGGCGATCCGGGTGGCGGCCTTGAGGACCTCACGCTGGCCCGGAAGTTCGGGCAGGCCGTAGGGCCACGTTCCCGCGTGCGCGGAGCCGTAGAACTTTTCCCACACGGCCGCGTCTTCGAGTCGGTGGTCCGCGCCGGCGTCGATAACGATGGTGCCTTCGGGCAGCTGTGCCGCGATCTCGGCGGAAGCCCCGTGCGGGAGGGCCAGGAACACCACGTCGTGGCCGGAGAGGTTTTCCACCGTGGTGTCTTCCAGGATGCGGCTGGACAGCCCGTGCAGGTGTGGCTGCAGCTCGCCGAGGCGGGAGCCTGCATTGCTGTGCGCTGTGATGGCACCGATGGTCACGTCCGGATGTCCCGCGAGGAGGCGCAGGACTTCTCCCCCGGCGTAGCCGCTGGCTCCGGAGACGGCAACAGAAATAGTCATACCGGAAATCCTACAGCAAAAGTATTCAGTGCGTCCGATATTTATGCACTCAATCCGTGTTCTCCTTTTGTCGGACCCGTTAGACACGCAGGCGTACGATGGGGGGAGGGTGATCCTGACCGCGCAGTCCGAATGTCGGCTGCAGCGTTGCCCGTAACAGTTACGAGGCCCCGGCTTTGACCATCACCCTCCCAACGTCGGAGCGCCCCCAATCGCGCGTCCGGCAGCCCAATGCAGTTGTCCTGAGCTATTCGGAACTGCTTAAGAGCGTCAAGGCCGCAGGCCTGCTGGAACGCCGCGTGGGCTTCTACATCACCGTCTTTTCCTGCCTGGTGCTTCTGATGACCGCCGCATGGTTCGGTTTCGCCCTGATCGGCGACAGCTGGTTCCAGCTCCTCATCGCCGCCGCCGTCGGCATCATCTGCACCCAGCTCAGCTTCCTGGCCCACGAGGCCGGACACCGCCAGATTTTCGCGTCCCGCCGCGCCAACGACTGGACCGCCCGGATCCTGGCCACTTCGGTGGCAGGCATGAGCTATTCCTGGTGGGAGCAGAAACACGGTGCGCACCACAACCATCCCAACGTCATTTCCAAGGATCCGGACATCGCCACCGGCGCGATCGCCTTCCACCACGAAGCCGCAGCCACGCGGCAGGGCCGGTTTTCGTTCCTGACCCGCAAGCAGGGCTGGTTCTTCTTTCCGCTCCTGTTCCTGGTGGGCCTGGGGCTCCAGATCGATTCGGTGAAGTTCATCTTCCGCCGCGCGAAAGTGACGCACCGCTGGGTGGAGCTGCCCATTTTGCTGGTCCGGCTCAGCGTGCTGCCGGTCCTGGCTTTCACGTTCCTGCCGCTGGGAATGGCGTTCGCGTTCATCGGCGTACAGCTCGCCGTGTTCGGCTTCTACATG
>DATCVX010000353.1:0-5813 GCA_036566705.1 Arthrobacter sp.
CTCCGGGCTGCTCGGATTTGTGCTGGGCTTCATCCTGGCGCTGATGCGGCTGTCCGCGTCGCCATTGCTGGTCTCGGTGTCCTGGACGTTCTCCTGGATCTTCCGCTCCACACCGCTGCTGGTCCAGGTGCTGCTTTGGTACAACCTGGGCTACCTCTACGAGAAAATCAGTTTGGGCATTCCCTTCACGGACGTCCGGTTCTTTGAGGTGCAGACCACCACACTGATCAGCCAGTTCGCGGCAGCAGTGCTGGGACTGACCCTGAACCAGGCCGCCTATTCCGCGGAGATCATCCGCGGCGGCATCCTCTCCGTGGACCAGGGCCAGCTGGAGGCGGCCGCTGCGCTGGGCATCCCGGCTTGGCGGAGGTCCACCCGGATTGTCCTGCCGCAGGCCATGCGCGCCATCCTGCCCACGGCGTTCAACGAGATTATTGGCCTGGTGAAGGGCACCTCGATCGTTTACGTCCTCGCCTACTCCGAGCTGTTCTACACCGTGCAGGTCATCTACAACCGCACGCAGCAGGTGCTGCCGCTGCTCCTGGTGGCCACGCTCTGGTACGTGGTGATCACCTCCGTCCTCAGCGTGTTCCAGTATTACATCGAACGGCACTACTCCAAGGGCGCCGTGCGGACATTGCCGCTGACGCCGCTGCAGAAAGCCCGGAAATTCTTCGCCACCCACGCCGTGGCACCCAACCGCGCAAGGAGCCCGCGATGAGCACTGCCACTGCTGCCAAGCCGTCCACGGAAACGTCCACCGCCGCCGCCGAGACCGTTCAGGGCTCGACCCGCGGGCTGGTGGAAATCACCAAGGTCCGGAAATCGTTCGGCGCCACCGAAGTCCTGAAGGGCATCACCCTCACGGTCGAACCGGGCGGCGTGGCCGTCATCGTGGGACCGTCCGGCTCCGGCAAATCAACCCTGCTGCGCACCATCAACCACCTGGAAAAAGTCGACGGCGGCCACATCGCCATCGACGGGACGCTGGTGGGCTACGAGGTCCGGGGCAAGCGGCTGCACGAGCTGCGCGAGAAGGACATCCTGAAGCAGCGCACCGGGATCGGCATGGTCTTCCAGAACTTCAACCTGTTCCCGCACCTGACTGCCCTGGAAAACGTGGCCGAAGCGCCGGTGGTCGCGCTCCAACCTGGCAAAGGGCGCCGCTCCAAGGAGGAAGCCCGGCGCCGCGGCCTGGAACTCCTGGACCGGGTGGGGCTGAAGGACCGTGCCGGCGCCTACCCGCGCCAGCTGTCCGGCGGCCAGCAGCAGCGCGTGGCCATCGCCCGCGCGCTGGCCCTGGACCCCAAAATCCTGCTGTTCGACGAGCCAACGTCCGCCCTTGACCCGGAACTGGTCAACGAGGTTCTGGACGTCATCCGCGAGCTGGCAAAGTCCGGCACCACGCTGATCATCGTCACCCACGAGATGGGGTTCGCCCGCGACGTGGCCGACACCGTGGTGTTTATGGACGAGGGCCAGATCGTGGAACAGGGCAGCCCGCAGGAAATTTTCACCAACCCGCAGGAACCACGCACCCGGAGCTTCTTCTCCAAGGTGCTCGAACCGGCTTTCAATATCTAAGGAACTCCCCGAATGGCATTTTTCACAGCCCGCAAGCCCGGCGCCGGCCGCGCCCGCTCCCTGGCGGCCCTGCCCGCCGTCGTCCTGCTGGGAACAGCGGCGCTGTCCGCCTGCTCGGACCCCGGCGCGGCCGCGTCCGGAGCGTCCGGCGCAGCGCAGACGACGGCGGCACGCAACGGCGTGGTCTACAACACCTCCCCGGACCAGCAGCGCATCCGCGCCGAAAAGGAGGACGCGCTCGCCGCCAAGGTTCCTGAGCTGATCGGCAAGGACGGCAAACTGACCATTGCCACCACGGCAGGCTCCATTCCGCTGACCTTCCACGCCACGGATGACAAAACGCCGATCGGTGTGGAGCTGGACATCGCCCAACTGGTGGCGGACAAGCTGGGGCTCGAACTCGACGTCCAGGTGACCTCATGGGAGAACTGGCCGCTGAAGACGCAGTCCGGCGACTTTGAAGCGGTCTTCTCCAACGTGGGCGTCAACAAAGACCGCGTGAAGCTCTTCGACTTCGCCAGCTACCGGGCAGCGTACATGGGCTTCGAAGCCAAGAAATCCGCCAGCTATGACATCAAGGGTGCGGATGACATCTCCGGCCTGAAGGTGTCCGTAGGCTCGGGCACCAACCAGGAAAAGATCCTGCTGGCCTGGAACAAGGAACTGGAAGGCAAGGGCAAAGCCCCGGCCGTCCTGCAGTACTACTCCTCCGACGCGGACACCATCCTGGCACTCTCCTCCGGCCGGACCGACCTGAACATCGCCCCGTACCCGTCCACCGTGTACCGCGAAAACACCCGCGATGACCTCAAGGTGGTGGGCAAGGTCAACGCCGGCTGGCCGTCCGAAACCCTGGTGGCAGCCACAACGCTCCGGGGCAACGGCCTGGCACCCGCGATCACGGACGCACTGAACTCCGCCATCAAGGACGGCTCCTACGGCGAGGTGCTGGAACGCTGGGGCCTCTCCGAGGAAGCCCTGCCTGAATCCAAGACCATCACCGAGGAAAGCTTCGCCGCCGCCCAGGCCGGAGCAACCGCAACCGGAGCAGCCAAGTGAAGTTCCAGGTCCTGGACATCATTCCGCACCTGAAGAATCTGCTCACGGGGGAGATTGTCTCCACGGCGGACCGGCTCAACCAGGTGGTGGAAACGGCGCGCCGGGCGGAGGACCTCGGCTATGACGGCTTCTCGGTGGGGGAGCGGCATGCCGGGGAGTTCATCTCCTCCTCGCCCACCACGGTGCTCGCGGCGATCGCCGCCGTCACGGACCGGATCCGCCTGCAGAGCGGCGTCACCGTGTTGTCCGTGCTGGATCCCGTCCGGGTGGCCGAGGATTACGCCACCATCGACCAGCTGAGCCGCGGCCGGCTGGAGCTGGTGATCGGCAAGGGCAACGAGGTGCTGCAGTATCCGCTGTTCGGCCTGGACCTCGCGGACCAGTGGGACCTGCTGGCCGAGAAGTACGGACTGCTGCGGCGTCTCTGGCGGGAAGAAAACGTGACCTGGTCGGGCCGGTTCCGGGCCCCGCTCACGGAGCCCACCACCACCACGCCCCGGCCATTCGACGGCCCGCTCCGGATTTGGCACGGGTCTGCCACAACCCTGACTTCGGCCGCGCTGGCAGCCCAATGGGGAGACCCGCTGTTCACCGCCAACGCCATCCAGCCGCGGGAAAACTACCACGTGCTGATCCAGCACTACCGGGAAGAATATGAACGCCACGGCCATGATCCGAAGCGGCAGTACGTCGGTTCGGGCAGCGGTGCCGGCGGCGTATTCATTGCCGACACCACCCAAGAGGCCATCCGCCAGTTCGGGCCGGTCTACGAGGCGCTGACGGCAAGCCGCAACGTGCCGGGCAACAACTCGCCGTTCCGCGATATCCAGCACGCAGTCGCCGAAGGGCCAGCGCTGGTGGGCAGCCCCGAGCAGGTCATCGACAAGATCCTCAGCTACCACGAGCTCTACGGCCACGACCTGCAGTCCGTCTCGCTGCCCACCACACTGCCCTTCGAACAGCAGTTGGAGATCCTGGAACGGTTTGCCCTCGAAGTGGTTCCCGCCGTCCGGGCAGCAGCCCCCACCACGCTGTGGGAAGCCGAAGACCCTTACGGCAACCGTCCCGAATCAGCCAGCGCCGGCGCCACCGAAAACACGAGCAGGAGCCCTTATGCCCACGCACACTGAAACAGCTCTCGAGTCCTTCGAATCCGACTGGCAGGACTGGCACGCTGCCCATGAGCGCCACCGCGCCCACCCGCATGGCTTCCTGGCGGTGACCCATCTGCACTGGCTGGGCAGCGAAGCCACCCGTCTGGAAGGTGCCCCGGGCACCTGGAGTGCGGATGCCGACGTCGTCCGCGTGGTCCTGGAGCCGGGCGAAAGCCTGCAGCGGGACGGCAAGGAACTGAACGGCGCGTCGGGGGCCACCCTCGAGTTTGGGCCCATCGAGGAACGCGGCGGCATCAACCTGGCCTCCGGAGACACCGTCATCGAGGTGGCCAAGCGCGGCGGCGAGTACATTGTCCGTCCGCGGAACCCCGGGAACGGGCTCCTCCGCGCGTACCAGGGCACGCCAGCGTATACACCTAATGCGGCCTACGCCGTCCGCGGAACCTACGTGCCGTTCGAGGAGCCGCGGCCCACCACGGTGGGCGCCGCCGTCGAAGGGATCCAGCATGTCTACGAGGCACCGGGCGAGATCCGCTTCAAGCTAGCCGGCCAGGAGCTGGCGCTGACCGCGTTCAACGGCCACGCCCCGGGATCACTGTCCGTGCTGTTTACCGACCAGACCTCCGGCACAACCACCTACGCGGCCAACCGCTCCCTGTCGGTGGTCCCTGCTGCGGACGGGTCCGTGGAGCTGGACTTCAACCGCGCCGTGAACCTGCCCTGCGCCTACACCGACCTCGCCACCTGCCCGCTGCCGCCGGCAGAAAACCGGCTGCCGGTGGCCATCGAGGCCGGCGAAAAGATCCCCTACGAACGTCAGGACCAGCTGTGAGCACAACAGAAGAGCACGCTACCAAAGCGGGACGCGCCGGATTCCTGGCCATCGAGCTTGACGGGGCCGGGTGGGACGGCGGGGACTTCGCGAGCCTCGCCGAGGCCGTGCTCGCCGCCGAATCCGCTGGTTTCCACGCTGCCACCTTCGCCGACGCGCCCGTTGCGGGCCGGACCAACGCCCTGCAGCGCGCAGCCTACGCCGGGCCGGTCACCCGGACCATCGCCCTGGTTCCCGAAGTGGACACGGTGCACACGGAGCCGTTCCACGTCTCCACCCAGCTCGCGAGCCTGGACTACGTCTCCGGCGGCCGTGCCGGGTGGATCGCCACCGCAGCGGAATCACCGGAGGCGGCGGCCGCCGTCGGCCGCAGCAACGTGACCGGCGCCGCGCTCGCACACGAGGCCGCCGCGTCGATTGAGGTTTCCCGCCGGCTATGGGACTCCTGGGAGGATGACGCCGTCATCCGCGACGTCGCCACCGGCCGGTACATCGACGTGGACAAGCTGCACTATGCGGACTTTGACACACCGGCGGATTTTGCCGGGACCGGCTACTCGGTCAAGGGCCCGTCCATCATTCCCCGGCCGCTGCAGGGGCAGCTGCCGGTGCTTGCTGCCGCGTCGCTGGTAGGCGAGGGGCAGGTTTCGGCGGACAGCGTTGACGCCGTGCTCGTCACCGCACCGACGCCGGAACTGCTCGCCGCAGAGGTGCGCGATGTGCGTACCCGGGTTGGGGCGTCCGTGGCTGTGATCGCCGAGCTCGACGTCGTCCTGGACTCCCGCGGGCAGCCTGCGGTTGAGCGTCAGATAGGGTTCGACGGCGGCCGCGCACGGTACGCCGGCACTGCTGCCGGCCTTGCGGACCTCCTGGAGTCCCTGCTGGCGGAGGCCGACGGCGTCCGCCTCCACCCGGCGTCGCTCGCCTTGGAGCTGGACGAACTTTCCCGGCTGGTCCTGCCGGAACTGCGGCGCCGCGGCGCCTTGCGTGCCCCGGTTCTTGACGGCACGTTCCGCGACCTGCTGGGACTTGAGCGCCCGGCCAGCCGCTA
The DNA here is from genome assembly GCA_036566705.1 of Arthrobacter sp. Classification (GTDB taxonomy): domain Bacteria; phylum Actinomycetota; class Actinomycetes; order Actinomycetales; family Micrococcaceae; genus Arthrobacter. Next base: position 5,642 of record DATCVX010000353.1, read on the forward strand.
CGCAGACTCGTCCGCGGCCATTGCCGCAGGAAACTAAGGGGAAGACCATGACACAGCACAACCGTGCCAAATCCGACGTTTTTGTGCCGACGGGCAAGCTCCAGTTCGGCGTCTTTTTCCAGGGCGTCAACTCCGGAACCATCTGGAAGGCAGCCGAATCCGGTTCGCAGAC